>CAMVDF010000187.1 GCA_947166195.1 uncultured Lachnospiraceae bacterium | reverse complement strand
CTTTGCAAGCAGGACATCAGAGAGCTGTCAAAGGCTATGGGACTTCCCACATGGAGCAAGCCGTCCTACGCCTGTCTGGCATCGAGGTTCGTGTATGGCGAGGAGATCACTGAGGAAAAACTTCACATGATCGACAAAGCCGAACAGCTTCTCATAGAACTGGGATTTTTTGAGGAGCGTGTCAGGCTTCACGGCAATATGGCAAGGATAGAAGTTCCGGAAAAGGATATTGAAAGACTTGCATCTTTTGAGATCAGAAAGAAAGTTTTTGAAAGCTTCAGGGAGCTGGGTTTTGCCTTTGTGACCATCGACATGCGGGGTTACCGGATGGGAAGCATGAACGAAACCTTAAAAATGTGACAGTCCCTCTGTCATGTTTTTGCAGACCGGTATTATGGTATGGAGGAAGATATGGAAAAGGTCAGGGTTATAGAATTAAAAAAGAGCATATTTGAGGATAATGACAGGGAGGCAGAAAAGCTCAGAAACGAGCTGAAGGAGCGTGGCATTTTTCTGTTGAACCTCATGTCATCTCCGGGAAGCGGCAAGACCACGACCCTCATTCGGACCATCGAGGCTCTCAAAGATGAGTTCCGTATCGGTGTGATGGAGGCCGATATTGATTCGGACGTGGATGCAAAAAAGATATCTCAGACCGGGGTAGTATCCGTTCAGCTACATACAGGAGGAATGTGCCATCTGGATGCAGGCATGACCAGACAGGGGCTTGAGGAACTGACGGCGGAAGAGATAGATCTTGCCATCCTTGAAAATGTGGGCAATCTGGTATGCCCGGCCGAATTTGACACCGGAGCCGCAAAAAATGCCATGATACTTTCAGTCCCCGAAGGAGACGATAAGCCGCTCAAGTATCCCCTCATGTTTTCCATATGCGATGTGGTCCTCATCAACAAGATCGATGTTCTCCCGTACTTTGATTTTGACATGGAAAAATGCAGGCAGAACATCCTGCTGCGAAACCAGGAGGCTGCGATCTTTCCAATCTGTGCCAAAACAGGGGAGGGCATGGAACAGTGGACCGCCTGGCTTCGCACACAAATGCAATAACACCCGTGTGGGACGGGGGACGTTTCTCTGTCCCATAATTATGTTAATGCAGAGGGGACGGTTCTCTGTTTTGGTTTTTCACGAAACAGAGAACCGTCCCCCTGCCAGAAAGGTTTACATAAAAGTGGGACAGAGATACGTCCCCCGTCCCATAAAGGAGGTTGAAAAATGTTCGGTAAATTCAAAAGAAAAAAACCTGATGTTGTCGATATGGACGAAAAAGCACCGTTTATACAGGGTGCAGGATTTCTGAAGGTCATACCGGTCGTGATAATTGTGTTGTTTATATTCACGATCGTTCTAAGGTGTTTTTATTCTGTAAATGAGCAGCAAAATGCCATTGTGACCCAGTTTGGAAAGGTTTTGCAGGTCAACACGGCAGGGTTTTATCTCAAGGCTCCGTGGCAGAGCGTGACCATGGTTGATATGACGACCCATGGCACCGCCATAGGCTATGTGATCGATGATGATGCCCAGAAGGGGCAGTATCCCGTGGATGAGGCAAGCGGGATCATGATCACCTCGGATTTCAACCTTCTCAACATCGATTTTTATCTCGAATACAGGGTTTCGGATCCGGTGGCCTATATATACAATACGGAGGATCCCGAGGAGATCCTGGCAAATATAGCCCAGTCAAATATCAGAACGGTGGTGTCAAACTATACGGTGGACGAGGCCATGACGACCGGGAAAAGCCAGATTCAGGCAGACATCAAGGAAGCCATAACAAAGGAACTTGACGAGCAGAACATCGGTCTGATGGTGTTAAATATCACAGTGCAGGATTCAAGACCGCCCACAAGCGAGATCGTGGCCGCCTTCAAGGAAGTGGAAACTGCAAAGCAGGGAGCCGACACCGACAAAAACAATGCCCAGGCATACAGGAACAGAAAGATACCGGAGGCGGAGGCAGAGGCCGACGCCATCATCCAAAAGGCTGCAGCCGCAAAGGAAGCCAGGATAGCAGAGGCTGAGGGACAGGTGGCAAGGTTCAACGAGATCTACAATGAGTATCAGAAATATCCTCTTGTGACCAAGCGCCGGATGTTCTTTGAAAAGATGGAAAAGATCCTTCCGGGGATCAAGGTTGTCATATCCGACGGACAGACCCAGACCATGCTGCCTCTCGACAGCTTCACCGATTCGCAGGAGTCTGAAAAAGCGGATGAGACCACAAAGGACAAAGACGCGGACAGGAACGAAGAAGAGCAGGGAGGTGATGAGGATGAGTAAGAAAATATTGATGATAACAGCATCCACGGTGGCGGTCATAGCAGCATTTTTTGTACTGATCTCATCGCTGTATACAGTACATACCAACGAAACGGCGCTGCTCATCAGGCTTGGAAAGATACAGGCTGCCCAGACAAATACCGGACTTCATATACACACGCCCTTCATCGAGACCGTCAGTACGGTATACTGCGGCGACAGGCTTTATGACATTCCGGTATCCGATGTCATAACCTCTGACAAAAAATCCATGATCGCGGACAACTATGTGATATGGTCGGTAAACGATGCCGTCAAGTATTATCAGACCCTCGGAGCCATCAGAGGCAGGGCGGAGGAAAGGATAGGAGCGGCGGTCTTTAATGCCACAAAAAACATCATCTCATCCATGACCCAGGATGAGATCATCGCTGCCCGGGGAAATACTCTCACAAAAAGGATCACCGAAGAGGCCAATTCAGATATCAGCCAGTACGGTATCGCCATAGAACTGGCGGAGATCAAGGCACTCGATCTTCCGGATGATAATAAAGCCGCCGTTTATGAAAGGATGATATCCGAAAGAAACAACATAGCCTCAGGCTACCGTGCCAAAGGACAGGCAGAGGCAAAAAAGATTATGAACGAGACCGACAAGCAGGTCAGTATCACAAAGGCAAATGCCGAAATGGAAGCGGCAAAACTGACTGCGGAGGGCGAGGCGGAATACATGAAGATCCTGTCTGATGCGTACAGAAGCGAGGACAAGGCTGAGTTTTATAATTATCTGAGGGGACTTGATTCACTGGAGGCCATGACGGGAAAGGACAAAACCCTGATCCTTGACAAGGATTCGGAATACGCCCGCATCCTCTACGGCTACTAAAAAAAGTGGGACAGGGGACGTTTCTCTGTCCCACAATTATGTTAACGCAAGGGGACGGTTCTCTGTTTTGGTTATTCACGAAACAGAGAACTGTCCCCTTTGCCAGTAAGGTTGACATAAAAGTGGGACAGAGAAACGTCCCCTGTCCCACACGACTGTTATTCTACTGTGAATGATATGCTTTCGTCTGCGATGGTTAATGTGTATTCACCCGGAGCAGGTTCAAGCTTTGAAAGATCAAGAGTGAGGGGATCGGTGGTCTGTATGATATCGGCCAGGATTCCCTCGCTTATTGTTTTGCCGGATGTGCCATCGCCTTCAGTGATCACATATTCAAGATCTCCGATATTTTCAGGGATGGTTCCGGTTGTCGAAACAGTCAGGATACCGTTTTCAAAATCAGCCTTTTCAAGCCCGATTAGGGCACTGCCGCGGGTTTTCAATTGTTCGCTTTCAGCGGCGGGGGCGAACGAATAAGTTGAATCGTCCTTTATATTCAAAGCCTCATCCTCATATGCGGGAGCCTCTGCAGCAGCAGGGGCCTCATCTGCTGCCTCAGCTTCTTCATTGAAATCTTCCTCCTCATATGCGGGAGCCTCCGCTGCAGCAGCAGGAGCTTCATCCGCGGCGGCCCCGTCGAAAACAGGAGCGGCGGTTTCGGAAGCGCTGTTCTTATTATGGCGGACAAGTCCCGAAAGCAGGACAGTGGCTGTCAGAAGCAATGCCGCAGCAGCAGGCAGAGCGACATACATGATCCGCCTGAAGGGAACTGTTTTTGAAGCCTTTTTTTCATGAAGCTCAAATGCCGCCTCGTCTATGTATTTGGGATCGATCCCGTTCAGGGCATTCATCAGATCATTCCCGTTCAAATCTCATAGCCCTCCTTCAAAAGATGTGTCTTTAACCTTCCGCGGAGCCTGAAAAGCAGCGACTTGACGCCGGATTCAGACATTGACAGCCCGTCCGCTATCGCACTCAGAGGATCGACATAGAAATATCGTCTCACAAATGCGATCCGTTCATTTTGGTCAAGAGATGCCAGAAAGGAGTTTATATGTCCGGATAATAAGGACATGTCCACCTGATCCTCGGTGGTGGAAGAGTCTGCCACTTCAAAGAGTTCATCAAGCGCGAGAGCGGTCTGTCCCGCCCCGCGCTTTTTTGAATGTGTCTTACGATAGACAGTGAGAGCGTGATTCCTTACGATGGCCGCAAGATACGGTGCGAGGAGATCCGGACGTTCCTCGGGCATACTGTTCCATGCCGAAAGGTAGGTGTCACTTACACATTCCTCCGAATCCTCTTCGTTTGCGACAATGTTCATTGCGATCTTTCTGCAATATCTGCCGTACTTGACGTTCGTTTCATCTATTGCATTTTCACTTCTGGCCCAGTAGAGCTCAACGATCTCACGATCCTGCATGTTTTTA
>CAMVDF010000186.1 GCA_947166195.1 uncultured Lachnospiraceae bacterium | reverse complement strand
ATTGCGCCCTTCAGCGGCTTTTCAAAGCCCAGCAGCAGTCTCATCAGCGTCGACTTGCCGCAGCCCGTCTTTCCGACTATGGCAACATACTGTCCCGGCCTGATCTTGAGGGACAGGTTGTCAATGACCATGGGCATATTATCGTTATATCTGAAAGATATATTGTTGAGCTCCACTCCTCCTCCAATGCGGGTCAGCATCTGCTTGTTTTCGGAGGTTTCAGGCACTGCTTTGAGGATCGGTCTGACCTGTTCAAGGATGGGCTTGATCTGCGCTATCTCCATAGTGATCCCCGCAAGCCCCATGAATGCGCCGTTTACCATTCCGTAGGCCGCATCAAAAGCATAATAGTCTGCCACGGACACATGACTTATTGCCGCAATATACTGGAGTATGAGGGTACCCGCCAGTGACACCATCAGGGTTATCACGGTATTTATCTTTATGATCACGGGAGGATCATAGGAGTACTTTGCCTCCTCGGCATATAGATTTCCCCATCTGGCAAAGGCCCTCTTTTCGGCGCCGGCCAGACGGATCTTCTGGATACCGGAGATCAGCGCAAAATTCATGCCTCTCTCCTTTGCGGCAAGGCTCATCTGCACCCGGCTGATCTTCATCTGAACAAAGGTCGTGATGACTGAAAGTGCCACGGTGGTCAGCACCACAAGCAGCGCCGGCGCCACCATGGACGGTGCATATCTGAAGATCGAGCCGATGTAGATCAGTGAAAAGATACTTGTCAGCGCCGAGGACATCACCGTGGAAACAAGCATCGAACACAGCGAATTAATGTATTCCATCTTGGATGCCAGCTCGCCGGAGCTGTAATCCCGGAAGAAGTTTGCAGGCAGCGACAATATCCTCATCATCGATGCCGACTCCACATAAACACTCATACGGGTATTGATCCTTGTCATGCAAAGGCTCTGTGCCGCCGCAAACAGCGTCATGGAGATCTCCGTACTAAGCAGCAGTATCGTGATCGAAAGGAGCATGGACATGCTTCCTGATTTCACCACCGTGGAAAAGATGATATTGTTGATCTTTGGCAGCAGCAGACCGACGAAGGATGAAGCCGCCGTCATCAACACGGCCAACACGATATCCGATGCTGAAAGGGTCTGTGTCATATATATAATAAGATCCTTCAGGGACAGCTCCTTCTGCGGAAAAGGCTTGTAAAAGGTTATGGCCTCTTCCGAAAACCGGTCCTTATTATGGGAAGTAACCTTTTCGTATCTGCCTTCCTTCGTATTGAGAAATACGTAGCCGCCGGTCTTGTCCGGTATGAGGGCAACCGGTGTATCATCCGCCCTTTTCACTCCGATCATGGCACCTATGGCATCCTTTTGCCAGTCCCCGGAAAGCTTCACGCTTCGGTACATGATCCCATGTGGACGCAGTACGTAGTCAAGCTGCGCAAAAAGATCGTCCATATCAGCCGGGATCTCGGTGCCCTTGACATGATAATATTTCAATATCTCGTCGATGGCGTTCTTTACGATCTGCCTTTCATCAAAAAGCAGGGTCGAAACCTTTGTTCCCATGACGGAACCGGCGATATTTATGAAAGACTCCGCGAAAGCCTCGTCGTCGCTTATTTTTCTGAGACGTATCTGCTCGTCAAACCAACCCACTTTTCACTCCTTTGAAAACTCCTGCAGGATCTGCCGATCTCCTCCTGCGGTCTCTCATTCACTGGTAACAAGTTCAGTATAATAACCGCCCTTTGCGTACAATTCCTCATGTGTTCCGCGTTCTACCACTTTTCCGTGATCCATGACTATGATCTCATCACAGTCCCTGATGGTGGAAAGCCTGTGTGCCACCACCAGACAGGTAATGCCGCGGTCCTTTATGGACTTCACCACCTCGTACTCGGTCCTTGCGTCAAGGGCGCTGGTAGCCTCGTCAAGTATTATGATCGTGGGATCCTGTGCAAGGACTCTTGCTATCTCAAGCCTCTGCCTCTGCCCGCCGGAAAAATCCTTTCCGCCTTCGGTTATCCTGTAATCATAGCCTCCGTCACGCATTATGATGTCCTCATGAATCTGCGCATCACGGGCCGCCATGATCATCTCAAAGTCTTCGATGGATCTGTCCCACATTTTTATATTATTTGCAATGGTATCTTCAAAGAGGATGATATCCTGATCGACGACGGCAAGTGACCCGGTGAATACACTCCTGTCAAACTCCTCCCTCTTTTTTCCGTCATAGAGGATCTCTCCGCTCCAGGGCTCATAAAGACCCGAGATCAGCTTTGATATGGTGGATTTGCCGCAGCCTGAGCTGCCCACCAGAGCCACCCTGCTTCCCTGCTCCATGGTCAGAGAAAAGTCCTCTATCAGAGGCTCTGCAAGCCTTGAGTATCCGAAGGTTATATTCTTCAGCTCCACCTTTCCGGAAAGCTTGTCGTATTGCACCCCTTCATCATCATCCCCGTCATCCTCTTTCAAAGCATCGGGATATTCCATGACATCCTCTATTCTTTCCATCTCGGTGCGCATTTCCTGGATGATCTGCCCCGCATTTATCAGGGAACCTGCAGGTGCGGTAAAGGAGGCCAGAAAGCCCTGGAAGGCCATGATCATACCGACGCTGAAGTGACCCTTGAGCACCAGATAAACTCCGACCATCAGCACTGCGGCAGAGGATACAAGGGAGACTGCCTGGGGAATGATCGAAAGTATCACTGTCGTCCTCTCAAAATCCATCTGGCTTGAATTGACGCTTGCCTGGTAGCCGGACCATTTGCCGAAAAAACCGGTCTCTGCGCCGCTTGACTTGATGGTCTCTATCATCTCTATGCCCGACACCGTTGTCCCTGAAAGCTTTCCTGCATCCCTCATCTGGATCCTTGTGATATTGACCCTCTTTTTTGCCAGGATGTTTGACATCAATATGTTCACCAGGATCGAGACTATACCCACGGCCGTCAGGATAATGCTGTATCTGATCATGACGATGAAATAAAATACCATCATGACGGTATCGATGAAAAGCGGGCTTATGGTATCCACGAGAGCCTGCGCTATCGTGGCATTTGACTGTTGCCTCATGGTGATATCGCCTGCCATCCTCTGTGAGAAAAACTCGATGGGAAGCCTGAGCACCTTCCACATATATGAGGTATTGCCGACAACAGCCATTTTTCCGTTGATACGGAGCTTATATATGGCCTGTACCCACGCTACTATTATCTGTATCAGCGAAAAGCCGGCAAGGAATACAAAGAAAGGAGTAAACCATCCGGGACCGTTTCCGTCGAGGATCATGTCCAGGAACACCCTTTCAAGACCGGGACTGATGAGTCCGAGAAGGTTTGTTATGATCATGGTCAGCAAAACGAAGACCACGGCCGCTCCCGTGCCCTTCAGGCGTTTTTTTGCAAAGTCCAGAACACTCTTTTTCTTTCCGTCCGCCACGAAGTCCTCGCCGGGCTCAAAGGCCAGACAGATACCGGTGAAGGAATCGTCAAATTCCTCCATGGTGATCCTTACCGTGCCTCTTGCCGGGTCGTTGATATAGGCATAGCCGTTTTTAAAGCCGTTGCAGACGACGAAATGGTTGAAATTCCAGTGTATGATGCAGGGAAAGGATCCCTCTTCCTTTAATGTTTCAGGCTCGAGCCTGTAGCCCTGTGCCTGAAGACCGTAGGATCTTGCCGCCTTGAGGACATTTTTTGCATTTGATCCGTCGCGGGATACACCGCAGTCCGCCCTCACCTTTTCAAGCGGTATCCATTTTTTGAAATAAGCAAGTACCATGGTAAGACATGCAGCACCGCACTCGAGTGCCTCGAGCTGCATGACCACGGGAACCTTTGCGACTCCCTTTGTAACGGGACTTACAGGTTTTTTTGACATATTCATTGTTGTTTCCCAGAGATTGTCTGATTGCTGGTTTTTGCCGGTTTCTTTCAGTTGAGCAGGAACTTGATGGGATGCACCATTTCCACCGTTCCGGACGCATCTGCGGCCGGGACACTCCCGACGGAGGCCCACGCAAGAACTCCCAGAAGCAGGATGATGATCGCTATCAGCACCAGCCACACTCCCGGCGATACCACCTTTATGTAGTCATCGAGTTTTTCCGGTGATGACACCCTTTGCAGGCTTTTTTCCCTGAACAGACCGCTGTTGTTGTTATTATTATCCATATCGATAACTCCTTTGCAGAATCATATTCTATCATTTATTTGCGGAGTGGTCAAAATTGAAAAGAGCAATTGAAAAGAGCACCCTGATCCTTTAAAGATCCGGATGCTCCGCAATATTTGATTTTGTAAACAGACTTTCAATCTCCGCTCAAATTCTTTGCTCTACCGGAATTAAGTACTGCTTACATTTTATATATCGGCAGGATTTTATTATTCAACAGGGTGTTATGTCACCAAAACGTGATTTCCGGTATCAGTTTATCATTTTTTATTATCTGCTTGCGATCCTGCTGCGGATCCGGTTTATCACCGTGACGACGATGGGCCCGAAGACATAGCAGGATATGACCTCTCCCGCAAAGACTGAAAAGGCCATGAGTCCCAGTACCGCAGCCTTTCCGGTGGCGCTTCCCATGCTTGTGATACCGTATCCGTAATACAG
>CAMVDF010000185.1 GCA_947166195.1 uncultured Lachnospiraceae bacterium | reverse complement strand
CAAAAGATGTAGGGGATCAGAAATGCGCCTATGGCAAGCTTTGTCGCATTAAAGGCAGTCCTCATGGGATTGGCCTTTGCTATGGCGCTTCCCGCGTAGGCTGCCAGAGCCACGGGAGGCGTGATATCAGCGACTATACCGAAATAAAACACAAAGAAATGAGCTGCCAGGATCGGTACACCCATTCGTGTCAGGATGGGGGCGCAGGTAGCTGCCATGATACAGTAGGTCGCGGTAGTGGGCACTCCCATACCGAGGACTATGCAGCAAAGCATAGTAAGGAACAGGGCGATGAAAAGCCTGTTCCCGGCAACGGAAACGATGGCATTTATCATTTCATTTGCTAGACCGGTCATGGTTATGGTTCCCGAGATGATCCCGGCAACACCGCAGGCCGCACCGACTGTGATCGTTCCCTTTCCGCCGGCCTCAAAGGAATCCGCCATCTTTTTGAGAGTGAAGCATTTTTCCGTTTCCTCCCTGTTTCCGGTGATCACCTTTGCCGAACAACCCGAAACATTTGCTGCCTTGAGTGCACGAAAGGCATCGCGGTAGCTTCCGGAAAGGATCCCGTCCAAAATTCCTGCAGCCACGGCTATCGCTATGGAATAAGCCGCCGCCCTCTGCATTGTCATCATGTTTTTTGATACCCAGATCACAAGCATCACCAGGGGCGCCAGCAGATAGATCTTTTTTAAGAGAGAGGAAAACTTCGGAAGCATGTTGACCGGGATGCCGGTCAGAGAGTGCTTCTTTGCCTCGAGATGTACCGCTATAAAAATTCCGGTGAAATACAAAACGGCCGGAAAGATCGCCCTTGACAGTATGTCCGAATAGGGCACGCCTATGATGTCCGCCATGAGAAAGGCCGCAGCGCCCATGATGGGAGGCATGATCTGTCCTCCGGTAGATGCAGCCGCCTCGACCGCCCCGGCAAATTCGGACCTGTAGCCCGTTTCCTTCATCATGGGTATGGTCACCGAACCGGTGGTCACGGTGTTTCCGACGGAGGAACCGCTGACCATGCCGCAAAGGGCGGAGGAGATCACGGCTACCTTTGCAGGTCCGCCCGCAAAACGCCCTGCGATGCAGTTTGCAAGATTGATGAAAAGCTCCGAGATACCCGTTCGCTCCAGGAACGCACCGAAGATGATGAATACAACTATATATTTCGAGCACACATTGATGGGAGTCGAAAGGATCCCGGTCTTGTCATAAAAAAGGTTGCGCACCAGATACCTGATCCTGCCTGCAAAGGAAGGATTGGTAAGCCCGAAGGCAAGGGCATAGAGGATAAAGAACATGGCAACAAACAGTATGGGTCTGCCGACGCTCCTGCGGGTCACCTCCAAAAGCGCGACGATCCCGATGACCGCTATTACTATCTGATACGGCAAAAACCGCGTTCCCTGCTGGATTATCTGATCGGCCCGGAAGGTATAATAAAAGAATGCGCCCGATCCGAAGATCATCCCGATCAGGTCATACCAGGGGATATGGTTGACCCTTGCATTGTTTTTGTTTGCGGGATACTGCAAAAAGCCCAGAAAAACGATCATTCCCATAAACGAGGTCAGCCTGATCTCTTCAAGAAACGTGGAAAACAATGTTACCCATATACAGAACAGGGAAAAGGCTATCAGCACCGCCTTCACGGCGATCGCCGCTTTCCCGGTAAATACCCGGACATTGGATTCCCGGTCGTATTTTTTCATTACCTCGGAAAGACTTTCCGCCTCCGTTTTGCAGCTTTTGGTATCCTTTGCAATATCGCTCATATAACCTCCCGATATCCGCGATTAAGCGGTTCAATCATCCATTGTACTTACGGTCACGCCCTTTTCTTTAAAGTAGCGGGCGGCCCCCTTGTGGAAGGGCACGGTTATGCCCGAGGTGGCATTTTCAACCGAAAGCTCCTCGCCCTTGGAGTTTTCTTTGCTGATCTCATCTGTATGATCAAAGATCGCAGCCGTCAGTTCATAAACATCATCATCATCAAGCTTTGCATCAACGATGAGCGTAGCCTTGATGGTGATGGTTTCAATATCCTCATCCTGTCCGGGATAGGTTCCGGCCGGAATCTTTAAAGGAGCATAATAAGGACACGAAGCCATGATCGAATCCCGCAGCTTCCCGTCAACGGGTACCAGGAAAACCCCGTTTGTGGTGGCAAGCTCGGTAATGGCCGAGGTCGGCGCCCCGGCAACAATGAAGGCCGCATCGATCTGTCCGTCCTTCAACGCCTCCTTGCTGTCATCAAAGCTCTGATACTGCGGTTTGATATCATCAAGTGAAAGACCTGCGCTCTCAAGCACATCAACGGCATTGAAATACACACCGGATCCCGGAGCTCCTATGGAAACGCTTTTCCCCTTCAGATCCTCAACGCTCTTTATATCCTCCTTCATGGTGATGAGCTGGACAGTCTCTGCATACAGGGCTCCGAGCACACAAAAATCCCTGCAGGGACCGTCCTTTTCAAAGGCTCTGGTGCCGTCCCAGGCATAGTTCATGACATCTGACTGGGTGAAGCCGATCTGATAATCACCGTCCCCGATACTCTGGATATTGGCCTTTGAAGCCGCGGTGGAAACCGCCGTCACATCAAAATCCGTATATTCCTCCATGTACTGTGCCAGAACCCCGCCAAAAGCATAATAGGTTCCGGAGGTTCCGCCTGTCCCCATCATCAGCCTTTCTTTCCCGCATCCTGAAAGGATGAAGGGGAGGGCAAGGAAAAGCGAACAGAAGATCAGTTTTTTCATCATTTTTTTCATGCTCATCTCCATAATAAGATCAGTTCATCTGCTCCACAAACTTCAGGACAATATCCGCACAAAGCGGGATGCCAAGCCTTCCCGAATCAAAGCAGAAGGTATAATTGCCGGCATCAAAGATCTCGCTGCCGGTATAGTTTTTATAAAAGGTCCTGCGCTTTTTGTCATGTTCAAGGGCGTATTTTCCGGTTTTCTGCTCATCATTATCCGCGATCTCTTCGATCCGGCTTTTCTTGTTTTCCATCGATGCATGCAGATAGATGCTTACCGTATCTATGCCTGCATCAAAAAGTATCCTGTCCGCGCATCGTCCCACCATGATACAGGGACTTTCGGCAAGCTTCAGTATCACCTTTTTTTCAGCGTTAAAGATCGCATCATGAGAGCTGTTGTAGGAGACGGTGCTGTTTAAGAAATCATGGAGCACCTTTGAGGATCTGCTCATTTCCTCGCCCTCGCGCTCCACATCCTCTTTGTCGTAGCCGCTTTCCTCAACAGTCTTTTTCACGAAATCACTGTCATAATAAGGAATCCCAAGCTTTTCTGACAGGATGGAAGCAAGAGCCCTTCCGCCTGCGCCGTACTCTCTGTTAATGGTTATCACCGGAATCTTTTTTTCCTTCATTTTTTCTCCTTAACTGAAATAGCCCGTCAGGCTTTTTTATCGTATAATATCATATAAAGGTACATCACACAGAAAAACCAGGAGGTTTTATTATGGATGAAAAAAAAATTCTGTTAAATGATGACGATCTCGGTATCGTAAGCGGAGGCGTCGAGATCAGGGATGACGCACAGGCGGGCGGAAGATGCCCTCAATGCGCATCATTGCTCAGAAAAAACAGTAACGGAGTATATGCCTGCCCTCAATGCCACCCCGAACAGTTTTCCAAAACCGGCGGGATGACATCAAGGAACGCCAGCAGAAACCTGATCGTAAGCGGCGGAGACACCAAAAGGTCTGTCTTTGATCGTGGTCTGAGAAACGCCTGAGGTCTTACTTCCAGGCAAAATGGATCAGTGCGTAGATATACAGGAACAGCACGACCGGAGGCACGAAGTATTTAAATAACGGTTTGACAAAGGGCTTGAGCTTCAGGCCCTTTCCTGCGTTTGCCTCCTCGATGAAATTGTCCCAGCCCCAGCCGAAGCGGTAGCAGCAGAATACTGCTATGGCGATGGAGCCCAGCGGCAGGACGTTTGTCGAGACTATGAAATCCCAGAAATCAAGCCAGCTCGATCCTTCGGCAAAGGGCTCAAAATGCAGGACTGAAAAGCCCAGAGCCGTGGTCAGTGAAAGCAGGAAGATGACGATGCCTGAAAGGATGCAGCCCTTCGGACGTGAAAGCTTGAAAAGCTCCCTTACCATGGCGAGGATGTTTTCGCATACACCAAGCACCGTGGACATGGCAGCAAATACCATCAAAAGGAAGAAGAGGGTTCCCCAAAGCCTTCCGCCTGCCATGTTGTTAAACACCGTTGCCATCGTGTCAAAAAGAAGGCTTGGTCCTGAATCAACCTCGATCCCGAAGGAAAAGCATGCAGGAAAGATGATGAGTCCCGCAAGGAGAGCCACCAGGGTATCAAGGACGATGACATTTATCGCCTCTCCCGTGATGGAGCGCTCCTTTCCCATGTAACTTCCAAAGATCGCCATGCTGCCGATTCCCAAAGCCAAAGTGAAAAATGCCTGGTTCATCGCACCCACCACCACAGACCCGTCTATGGCTGAAAAGTCAGGCATGAGATAAAACTTCAGACCTTCACCTCCGCCCGGCAGGATCATGGAGTGGACCGCAAGTATTATCAGGAGGACGAAGAGGGCGGTCATCATAACCTTTGTGACCTTTTCAAGTCC
>CAMVDF010000184.1 GCA_947166195.1 uncultured Lachnospiraceae bacterium | reverse complement strand
TTATCTTTTATCGCCGCGCCAGATGGGTGTAATACAAAGTATGCGGATCTCATCTCCGTAGACCTGTATCAGTCTTTCATAGAATTCCTCCACATCCTCTATCCTGCCGTCCTCATACTGGTTTGTCCCGAGAGCCACTATGATCTTTTCGGGCACATATCCCTCCATTTTTACAACAGAGGTCCTGTCATATATATAACCGCCTATGCCCTGGTTCAATATATCGTAGCCGAGGAGCCGGTTTGCAACGCTCACATAGGTCTCGTAGGACCGGAGCGGACCGTAGCCCTGGGTTATGGAATCTCCCAGCCACAGAACCTTCGGACCCTTTTTTGCAGGTACATAGGATCCGTCGATCTCGAAATTTTTCAATAATACAGTCGCATCCGCAGGCAGATAAACAACCGCTTTTTTCTCTCCTGCGGGAAGGTTGAATTCAAGCTTTCCCTCATCCGGAAGATCCTTCACATATCTGATCTCAACGGGCAGTCCGTTCACCTCCAACTCAAAGGTATCCTGGGAGCCCTCCCATATTATCCTGTATTCAAATGATATCCTTTCGGCATTTGTCAGAAACTCAAGGGTTTTCGCGCTTGAAGCAAAGCATCTGACATACCATTCCTCAACCGCGCTGAAGTAGTTCATCTGCTCTTTTGTGTATTGAAAAGCCTGCAGATACCCGTCCTCTGTCTCCTCATAGGAGTACGCTCCAAACCATATCTTTTTAAGTTCCTCATTTTCAAGTATCAAGTTTTCCCTCCGTTTCAGTTTTCCTGTCTGATTGCATCGGCAAGTTCCAGAAAATAATCGGATTTCAGGATAGCAAGGCCCTGGGATTCGTCACCAAGCACGACCAGTCCGTCTCCGGGCGATATTCCGAAAAGCTTTCTCGCTTTTGCAGGAATGACGATCTGACCCTTCTCTCCCACGGTCACCATTCCAAAGATATGCTTTCCTTTGGGCGGAAGTCCGAGTCCCATATTCTCCTGCGGTTCATAATTTGCCAGGTCATCAAGCGATACATCAAACAGCCCGGCAAGCACCCGGCATCTTTCAATATCCGGCAGTGTCTCACCTGCCTCCCATTTTGCAACAGCCTGCCTTGTGACTCCGACCTTTTCCGCCACATCCTCCTGAGTCAGTTTGTTTAATTTTCTTAACTTTGTAAGATTTTCACTGAACATTTGGTTTTTCCTCTTTTTTGATCCCGAGAACCGCCCACCTGAAAAACGGTATGCGGGATATCACCGCGTTCAAAAGGTATGCCAGTCCGAATCCTGCCGTAAGACTCAGAAAATACGCCACAGGAGCATTTATTATTCCGGGTCTTGCAAGAAGCAGTCCAACCGAAGAGATCCCCAGATAGTGAAAAACATAGAGTCCGAAGCTCCTTTTTGACATCCACTCTGTGAAGCTGTTTTTGAAATCTCCGTATTTTGCCATTCCTCCGGTCACTGCAAATGAGGCAGCATATCCATACGTCACAAAGAGCACCGAACGGTACGCCGGATTATCAGCGTAATTTTGCCCGAAATACATGGTACAGAAGGCTGTTCCCGTCACCAGCGCCAGACCCGCAAAAAGTGGAAACCACTTTTTCAGTACATCAACGACCTCATCGTTTGAAAGCACAAAATACCCCAGGATAAAGGCAAAGAAATAATAACCGAAACGGTATACCACTACGATCGGCGTATTCAATATCTGTGCAGCCCCGTATGCAGGTATGAAAAGAAGCAAAAGCCCGATGATGCCTGTCTTTTTGCAGAGTCCGGTCAGCCGTCCGCCTTCTAACTTCCGTATGGGTATCAGTACCATGCTGAACAGCCACAAAAGCTGAATGTACCACAAAACACCCGACCCGCTAAGGATCACGGCTATAACCCTCACAAAAGCCGGCACTCCCGGTTCCGTCAGAACATTGCTCAGCGAAGCATTCACAAGCCCCTGAATGAACTGAAAGGCAAAAAGACCTATCGTGCCCGGTACCAGAAGCTTCCTCGTCCTGCTCCTTACAAATTCCTTTTCGGAGTGTGTGTCAAGGTACAGCTTCGAACAGATTCCCGACACCATGAACAGCAGGATCATGAACCACGGATATACTATGTACTGATAAAGATCGTAGTACTGTACATCAAGCTCCGTGATCTTTCCCACCACTCCGGGAATGCCCTCTGCGTTGTACATGTAGATCACATGATACACCACAACGAGTACCACCGTCATCCACCTGATATTGTCCAGATAGTATTTTCTCATATTAATCCCACCTTTGCAATTATTTTTAACATGATACTATCTCCGGCCTTCCAGTAAGTCTACCAACCAAAGTTGACAAAGTCTCACCCTTCAGGTTAAAAATCGTTGCTCTTTATCTGACCCAGTACGTTTTCTATAAATTTTTCCGCCACAGGTGACAGAGGATGCTCATCCGAATAGATCAGTATATAGGAAGCCTTCGGATCGGGATCTGCGATCCTCCTTATCATCACCTTGCCGTCATTGATGAGATCTCCCGCAGCAGCCGGATAGATGGCCACACCTACATTCTGTTTGCAAAGCTCGTATGCAGTCGTCGCATTTGATATCCGCGCTCTTATTACAGGTGTGATATTTAATGGTGCAAACCAGTCATTTATCTCCTGCAGTCTTGAGGATCTTGAAGGTATGATCAGTTCATGTTCAGCCAGATCCTTTAACTGCACTGTCTTCCCTTTTGTTTTTGCAAGCGGGTGTTCAGAGGAAAACATTGCAACCCAGGGTTCCGTATATACCGAAACACTGTGCAGTCCCTGCGGATCGTAGGGCTCCATTATTATGGCAAGATCCGCCAGACCGTTCTTTACCCTCAAAACCACCTCATCTGAATTTCCGTTCCATATATTATATTGTACATCCGGATATCTTCCGGCAAAATCCGCGATAAAGGAGGATGTGAGATGAGGGGCCTTCCCTTCCACCTCAGCAATATACACGGTTCCCTGAAGTCCCGTGCTCATCTCCCTGATATCCTCTACGGAACGGTCTGCAAGCGCAATTATCCTGTTTGCATACGACCTGAACCTCACCCCCTCATCGGTAAGCCTGAGTATGTGATGCTCCCGGATGAAGAGCGGCACTCCCAGCTCCTCCTCCAGATCCTTTATCTGACGGCTGAGCGGAGGCTGGGCGATCATGAGTTTTTCGGCCGCCCTTGTAAAATTCATCTCCTCACAAACCACGAGAAAATAGCGCAGATGTCTGAGTTCCATCAAACCACCATCCTTTCCCGGGCAACTATACCCATAAGGTATCAACACCCCTTTATTATATGTATTTTACCATACTCATGTAAAGCGTTAATATGGAATCAGAAAGAGAGAGGGAACCTCAAAACAGAAAAGAATAGAGAAAATATCACAATAGAAAAGGAGGCGGTCATTATGTTAAAGAAGCTGGTAGAGTTTTTTGAAGAGTATTATGAGGAGTTTTCACACGCTGAAAAGTGGAGCTGAAAGTCAGGCCTGATCGTGACGGCGGGTGTCCGGTAACCGGATGCCCGCCGTTTTATTGATAATAAAGGAAATATGTGCTATCATCCCTTTTGCTGACGGCACTTGATGCGGGTATGCTGCTGCCGTTATGAACATGACACCGGAGAGTAAAGGAGCAGAACATGAAAAGAACAGGAAAAACTACCACAATAATGACAATTCTTCTCCTGGCTTCAATTCTCATCTTCGGATGCGGGAAAAAGCCTGAGGAATTCGTATTTGATGATACAAAGGAGGATGTCGACAAAGTAGCTTCGGAATACGGAGTAGAGGAAACGGACAAGGCCGAGCCGGACGTGCAGGATGAACAGACAGCTGAAAAAAAGCAGCCGGCACCGGAAAAAAAGGATGAAACTAAAACCGAAGAAAAAGATCTTCCCCCGAAGGATGGCCCCGTGGCAAAGGAACTTCTGGCACAGATCGAAAAAGATCTCAATTCAGCTTCCTGCAACGGATTCCTGCAATGCGAGTACTCAAAGCCTTCCGATATCTTCTGGAATGAAGTTTTGTACAACGGATGCGAGATCAGCAAAAACGAGCTGGGAGCAAAGGAAAAAGAACTCTATGTGGCTGCAGGAGGCGAAAAAGAGCCCCTGGGCAGCCTGTTTGTATTCAAAAAAAGTGATGTTTCCGATTTTGTGAAAAGGATGACCGGGGAGGACTATGCAAAGGCAGCTCATCCCCTTACCTGGATATATCTGGAAAAACCCGGAATATATGTGACAGAGCACGGCGATACCAATTTTGATCCGGTAAAATGTGTTTCGGGAAATGTCGCAGGAGGAATATATAACATCACCTATGTAAAGGGAGGCAGCGTAAACGGAAAGCCCTCTTTCAAAACAAGTTTCAAAAAGACAAAGGAAGGCTATACCTTTATCTCCAATGGCTTGAGGACAACACAAAACAGATAGCAGCCGGGCTGTATGCTGAAATCATCCAGAACTATGCGGTTGCCGTATACGAGCAGTGGGATCAGGAAGAACTCCAGAAAAACCTGCTGAGTTACCTGGCCGCTATGGATTACAGCAATGATCCTATGAACAGGATAGGATATTATATGCGTGATGTGGACAAAGACGGCATTGATGAACTCTTCATCGGTGAAAACTTCACCGGAGATTACAAGCC
>CAMVDF010000183.1 GCA_947166195.1 uncultured Lachnospiraceae bacterium | reverse complement strand
GCCAATGCTGCACTTATTATACTGTCCTGCGGCATGAGCGTCGTGATGATCACCGGCGGTATCGATATCTCCGTCGGCGGTGTGACAGCACTTGTCAGTATGTGCGCGGCAGTTTACCTTGATTTCAAGGGCGGTAATGTTGCGGTTTCAATGCTGATCGCCATAGGGATCGGGCTTGCTTACGGAATCGTTCAGGGCCTGCTGGTGGCTTACCTTGATATCCAGCCTTTCATCGTGTCGCTTGCGGGTATGTTCTTTGCCAGAGGCATGACGACGATCGTCAATACCAACCCGTTCAACGTGGAGAACGAGAGCTTCCAGGCGCTCAAGAATGCCAGGATCATCGTGCCGGGCATGGGCTCCGTCAACAAGAAGGGCATATATGTAAATGCCTATGTTGAGATCGGCGTGATCGTTGCCGTCGTGATCGTCATCCTCATGTTCTGTCTGCTCAAATGGACAAAGCTCGGCAGGAGTTTCTATGCTGTCGGCGGAAACAAGCAGAGCGCACTGATGCTTGGTATCAATGTGAAAAAGACAAAGTTCATGTCTCACATGATCTGCTCGCTGCTTGCAGGCATCGGAGGATATGTGTACTTCCTTCATGTCGGATCCGGAGCCGCAACCCATGCGCAGGGCGCGGAGATGAATGCCATCGCATCCTCCATCATCGGCGGTACCATGCTGACCGGTGGTGTGGGTAATATAATAGGAACGTTTTTCGGAGTGCTGTCTTTGAGTACGATCCAGAATATCGTGTCCAGTGCGGGTCTTGACCAGGCCTGGTGGACGGGTATCACCATCGCGGCTATGCTGTGCATCTTCCTTGTGATCCAGTCGGTGGTCATGGCTCGTAAAAAGAGAGCAATAAAGAAATAATAAGAACGTGATCAGTAACTGAATGCTGCAGGTGCCGGTAAAACCGGCACCTGCAGCTGTTTTTGATTGTGGCAGGGACCGGGATGATCTGAGACGGTTATTGCCCCTGACGGGAAGGAAGCTCATGTCCCGCCCTTTGACCGGACTGCTGGTGGGTTTGGTTTTTTGTTTGTTTTCGAGGGCGGGGATGGATATAATGGTGAGTATGAAGAAGAGATTTGTTTTTATTATTTTGATGTGTATGATAATGCTTGCGGGATGTGCAAAGGGTGCATCCCGTAAAGCTGCTGATGAGGGGGCGCAGGAGACCAAGGAGGAGCTTGTCACCATCGGGTTTTCGCAGGTGGGTGCGGAGTCGGACTGGCGCAAGGAAAACTCGGAGTCCATGAGGTCGACGTTTACCCGGGACAAGGGGTATGAGCTGATCTTTGAGGATGCGCAGCAAAAACAGCAAAACCAGATCACTGCCATCAGGACCTTCATCCAGAGGGAGGTGGACTATATCGTGCTGGCACCCGTGACGGAGGACGGATGGGACACGGTGCTGGGTGAGGCCCGCGATGCCGGGATACCGGTGATCATCGTGGACCGGATGGTAAATGTTGACGATGACAGCCTGTTTACCTGCTGGGTGGGCTCTGATTTCAAGCTGGAGGGACAAAAGGCCTGTGCGTGGCTTAAAGCCTATCTTGACAGGCAGCATGTGAAGCCCTCCGATGTGAAGATAGTTGATATCCAGGGTACCATAGGCTCCTCTGCCCAGATCGGAAGGACCACGGGGCTTCGGGATGCGGTGCTTGAAAACGGCTGGAGCCTGCTTGATGCCGTCACCGGTGAGTATACCCAGGCAAAGGGCAGGGAGGCGGCAGCCAGGCTTCTTGAGAAGTATGATGATATAAATGTGATCTATTGCGAAAATGACAATGAGGCCTTTGGGGCTCTTGAGGCCATAGAGGCAGCGGGAAAAAAGGCGGGAGGAAATATCCGCGCGGGAGAAGTGATGGTCATCTCCTTTGACGGTGTAAGCGAACAGGCACTGGATAATCTCAGGAACGGCAGCATTTCCTGTATAGGGGAGTGCAATCCCCTGCATGGGCCCAGGGTCAGAAAGATCATCGAAAATCTCGAAAGGGGAGAGACTCCCGACAAGTATGAGTATGTGGACGAGGATATCTTCAGCGGTTTTGAGGCTATAACGGAGATCAATGTCGACGGCACAAGCTATCCGGTAAAGATAATGGGTAAATAACGGATATTCAGAGCATGGATCCGGATTTATTAGCACTCAATTTTATTGAGTGCTAATTTTTTATTGACTTTTGGTTTCAGCAGTCTTAAAATCATCTTTGGATGGTGGGACGGGGGACGTATCTCTGTCCCACAATTATGTAAACTAATGCGTATCAGAGGGACGGTTCTCTGTTACATCAGTATTTATCGGCGTTTCACGGGGTTTGAGGCGGTTTTTGAAACAGAGAACCGTCCCCGTGAAACAGAGAACCGTCCCCATGATACATAATTACAGAAAGGAAGTGTTTTATTATGGCAGAAAAAAAGGGTTCGCTTTCGATCTCGAGCGAGAATATCTTCCCTATCATAAAGAAATGGATGTATTCCGATCAGGACATCTTCATCAGGGAGCTGATCTCGAACGGATGTGACGCCATCACAAAGCTGAAAAAGCTGGAGATGATGGGAGAATACGAGGCTCCGAAGGAAGAGACAGACGGCTCCGACGGTGCCATGCTCAAGGGCAGGATCGATGTGGAGTGTGATGACAAAAACAAGACCCTCACCTTCATCGACAACGGTCTCGGAATGACCATGGACGAGGTTGATGAATATATTAATCAGATCGCTTTTTCCGGTGCCACGGATTTCATTGAAAAATACAAGGACAAGTCGGATGCTGATCAGATCATAGGCCATTTCGGTCTGGGCTTTTATTCTGCATTCATGGTGGCTGACAAGGTGACCATAGACTCGCTTTCCTACAAAAAGGATGCTGTTCCCGTTCACTGGGAATGCGAGGGCGCAGGAACCGACTTTGAGATGAAGGATGGCGACCGCGACAGAGTCGGGACAAAGATCGTTCTGCATATAAACGACGACTGTCTCAAATACTGCAATGAGTACACTGTTCGCGAGGTGCTTGAAAAATACTGCTCCTTCATGCCTACCGAGATATATCTGACCAATGTGAACAAGGCACCCGAGGAGCCCAAAAAGGACAAGGACGGCAAGGAAATCCCGCCTGAGGCTCCAAAGCCCATCAACGACACCCATCCCCTTTGGGCGAAGACGCCAAAGGACTGTACGGATGAGGAATACAAGGAGTTTTACCGCAAGGTGTTCAGGGATTACAGGGAGCCGCTTTTCTGGATCCACCTCAATATGGATTATCCCTTCAACCTCAAGGGAATCCTGTATTTCCCCAAGATCAATATCGAGTACGAGTCCATCGAGGGCGTGATCAAACTTTACAATAATCAGGTCTTCATAGCTGATAATATAAAAGAGGTCATTCCGGAGTTTCTGATGCTCTTAAAGGGTGTCATCGACTGTCCTGACCTGCCGCTCAATGTTTCCAGGAGCGCCCTGCAAAATGACGGCTTTGTGACGAAGATATCTGATTATATAACAAAGAAGGTTGCGGAAAAGCTGTCCGGCCTTTGCAAGACCGACAGGGAAAACTACGAGAAATACTGGGAGGATATCTCGCCTTTTGTGAAATACGGCGTGCTCAGAAACGACAAGTTTGCCGAAAAGATCAACGATTATATCCTCTTCAAGGATATCTATGACAAGTTCACCACCCTTCCAGAGTGCCTGGAGATAAAGCCCACGGATACGGAGGAAGCCGACGGAGAGGAGTCGGAGGCATCAGAGGGTTCTGCGGCATCCGCATCCGGTGAAGGTTCGGAGGCATCAGAGGCATCTGAGGACGGGAAGGCATCTGACGCGGCCGGGAAGGATTCCGATTCGGATGAGAAGTCTTCCGACGCGGCCGAGAAGGATTCCGGTTCGGATGAGAAGTCTTCCGATGCCGCCGAAAAGGTCGAGGGGGAGGTCGTTGACGAAAACGGCGAGCCGGTAAAGGAAGAAAAGAAGGAGAAAAAGGTCTATTATGTGACCGACCCCGTCCAGCAGAGCCAGTATGTGAACATGTTCAAGGCAGCAAAGATGACTGCGGTGGTTCTCACCCATAATATAGACCAGCCCTTTATCCAGCAGCTTGAATCAAAGAACGAGGGTGTCAGGTTCCTGCGTATCGACTCCGAGGTTGAGGATACCATGCGTTCAAAGACCTCAAAGAAGGAGATTGAGGAATTTAAGGAAAAATCCGAAAAGCTTGAGAAGAAGCTTCGCAAGACCCTCAAAAAGGACAAGCTTGTGGTGAAACTTGACAAGCTCAAAAACAAAAAGGTTGCATCCATGATCACCTTTTCCGAGGAATCCCGCAGGATGCAGGATATGATGAAGATGTACTCCATGGGAAATGATATGGGGGATATGTTCAAGGATGCCGAGGGAGAGACGCTTATATTAAACGCCGGACATCCTCTGGTGCAAAAGGTGATGGAGGATCCCGAAAGCGATGCCTCAAAGCTCATAGAGCAGCAGCTCTACGACCTGGCCCTGCTTTCGAACAAGCAGCTGTCGCCTGATGAGCTGACCAAATTCATACAGCGAAGCAACGACATATTGATGAAATTATAAAAAATGTGACAGGGGGACAGTCCCCCTGTCACATTTTTAGTTTGCGCGCCATGGGCGCGCTCTAACGGGTGAAAGTCCCGAGTACG
>CAMVDF010000182.1 GCA_947166195.1 uncultured Lachnospiraceae bacterium | reverse complement strand
TCGGTATCTTTGTTTCTGCGTTTACCGGCAATACAACCTTCCAGCTTCCTGCCTTCACCGGCTGGTCGACAAAGGTCGGAACAATGTTCCCGGCGCTTTTCATCACGGTTGCCTGCGGTGCCTGCTCCGGTTTCCATTCACTGATCTCGACAGGTACCTCCTCAAAGCAGCTTGACAATGAAAAGAACGCAAAGGCTATCGGCTACGGCTCGATGCTCATAGAATCAGCCCTTGGTATCATCTCTCTCATCGCTGTAGGTATGGTCTTCTCTGATTATATCGCAGGCGAGAGGTTCGGATCACCTTCAGCTGCATTTGCAGGCGGTATCGCTGCAATGTTCAGGCAGGATGAAAGCGGAGCTATCTACGCACTGCTGACTCTTGCGGTTTCAGTATTTGCCCTGACATCGCTTGATACAGGAACAAGGCTTTCACGTTTCATGTTCGGAGAGCTCTTCCTCAAGGAGAACGAGGCGACCTACAAGGATGCATCAGGCATCAGAAAGTGCCTTGCTCATCCTCTCGTAGGAACACTTTTCATGGTCGTTGTAGGATGTGTGCTCGGAGGCCTGAGCCTTTCACAGATCTGGGGCCTTTTCGGAGCGGCAAATCAGCTCCTTGCAGGTATCGCACTCATGGCTGTTGCAGCATGGCTCGGAACCCAGCAAAAGAACAACAAGATGTTCTTCTTCCCGATGGCGTTCATGCTCTGTGCAACACTGACCAGTCTTGTGATCACCATCATAAAGAAGTTCGGCGCGATCGGCGCAGGCGAGGCTATGTGGGGTGATTACTTCCAGCTCGTATTTGCGCTGGCTATGGCTGTTCTTGCGATCATCCTTGTTATCGAAGGTCTCCAGACCTTCAGCAAGCAGGCAAAGAGCAAGGCTGCCTGAGTTTTTAAGAGATAAAGTGGGACAGGGGACGTTTCTCTGTCCCACTTTTATGTTAACCGCAATCCGGGTATTGCGAAAGAACAGCTATACTACATTTTGTGAGGTTTAAATGGAACCCTATATCTGCGTGACAAAGCCCGGAGATGCCGTCATAGAAGTCAAAAGATCAAAGTTCATAGGCGCGGTGCGTTCTGTTTCAAGCGAGGAGGAGGCACTAAGCTTTCTTGAGGGTGAAAGAAAGAAATATCATGATGCAAAGCACCACTGCAGTGCTTATATAATAAGAACTCCGGGTCCCGGACAGCCCGACATCGTTCACAGCAGCGATGACGGAGAACCTTCAGGCACTGCGGGAAAGCCCATGCTTGAGGTTGTGGAAAAGTCCGGTCTGAAGGATGTGGTCTGCGTGGTCACAAGGTATTTCGGAGGGATCCTTTTGGGCACCGGCGGGCTTGTGAGAGCCTACACGGATGCCGCAAAAGCTGCGGTTGAGGCGGCGGGAAAGGCAAAGATGTGTCCGGCCGAGGAAATCGAGCTTGTCTTTGATTATACCCATACCGGAAGGGTGGACAATATCATAAACGGAGCCTCGTGCAGGCGGCGGGATGCGGACTACACGGATGTAGTCAGGTATGTGGTGACCTGCGATCCGGAGGGCAGTGAAAGTACGATCAGGGCTCTTTTGGAGGCGACGGCGGGTTCGTTGAAGTATGAAAAGAAAGGGCTGATCTGGACAGAGCA
This sequence comes from uncultured Lachnospiraceae bacterium, assembly GCA_947166195.1. Taxonomy (GTDB): domain Bacteria; phylum Bacillota; class Clostridia; order Lachnospirales; family Lachnospiraceae; genus NK4A144. Next base: position 3,085 of record CAMVDF010000182.1, on the reverse strand, counting down.
GTAACCGGCATGGAGAGCATGCCGGTTTTGTTTTACAGGGATATTCCCGTCTGGGTTATGGAATGAAAGATGAGGAATTTTTTCAGACCGAAGGTTACAACATTCTCATAATGCAGTCTGTAGGGCGGCAGGAGAACAAATCCTACATCTGTCTCCTTCAGAACATATCTCTTTTTGTCCCGGAGGTAAAGGGCGTGGTCCTCGCTGATGAAGCGGTAATAGAGCTCTGTCACCTCAAAATCGGAGTGATCGCTTGATGCCACTTCTACGGCGATATGCTTTTTGCCTTTATTATCCATATAGGAGATAAGCTCCGGTGTGTATCTGAATTCCATATGAACCTCGATTGTGGGACAGAGAAACGTCCCCTGTCCCACAATTATAGCAAAATAAATAGCCTTTTTTAAATGATTTTCGTATATAATGATAACAAAGGATAAACAATCCGTTATGAAGGAGGACAGAAATATGAGTATTGAGAAAATAAATGAAAATGATCTTGAAGGAATAAGTGGCGGAGTGATCTTTAATTCCAAGGGTATCACCGGTGCTGATGCTAGTAAACCCTGGGAGGTGCTGGATGACCACACAGGAAACAATATTTACTGGAACGGGGAGAAACAGGTCTTTGCAACCAAGGAGGAGGCAGAAAAGGCCGCAAAGATGATCGGGGCTAATACCATGGAAGTTACATGGGATCAGGTCCTTCAGATGAGAGGCCTGAAATAGGACGAGAGGCTTTCATGTCGTTTGCACAGACGCTAAAGGATTTTTTTGATCCGAAGAAAAAGATAAAGGTCCCCGGAATGTCGGAAAACTTCTTTGCCACGGATGCCTGCGACGGATGCGGTATCTGTGCAAAGAAGTGTCCCACCGGGCACATAAAGATGGTGGAGGGCAGGCCCGACTGGGGCAAGCCCTGTTTGATGTGTGCCCAGTGCATGGATTTCTGCCCGAAGGGGGCCATTGCTTTTGGTCTGGTCCCGCCGAAGGATGAGCGGAAATAGTTTACATAATATAGTCTTTATTTCCTGATATGAGATAATAAGTGATCTCGGAACCTTCTCCCGTCACAGGGAGGGTGATGCGGCCCTTGAAGATCGCATCGGAATTTGTGTTCCGGTCTGTCACAAAAAACGGAAGGGGGCTGTCTTTTGCTTCTTTTTCGAAGCTTCCTGCTTTTTTGGGAAATCTCAGCGTTGTTCGCGGCAGTCTTTCGTAGGAGAGGCTCTGGGTTGTCTCCTTTATCAGCTCATGCTCCTTTGGAAGGCAGATATAGAGCTTTTCAGTCATGAATTCTCGGCAGAACACCCCGTCCTCATCCATACTTTTCGTAATGATCCCCACACTGCAAATATTATGGCGCACACTGTCGACCACCAGCTCCTCCGGTGAGATCTCCGAGGATATGGGCCTGTCGGAAAATTTCTGTACCAGAGACGGCAGGAGGAGGGAGAGTGCCGATGCTGCACAGCTTTTCACCTTGAAAACCCGGAGCGAACTGTCGTAGGAACGCACCATTTTGAGGGCATCATCCGCCGCAGCTATGATCTTTCTGGAGTATTCCACTGCAAGCCTTCCCGTATCGTTGAATTCTATGCGGTTTTTGGACCGGTTGAAAAGACTGACCCCGAAATCCTCCTCCATGCTCTGCATGGTGCGGGTGATAGTGGGCTGTGACACATGAAGTACATCCGCGGTCTTTGACAGGGTCCCCATTTCCGCAAAGGTTACAAACTGCTTCAGTTCATCCAGATTCAGCATAGATTTTTTCTCCTCTTTTGCATAATAAAAGCGTTTCGCGATCGAATATTATTCAGTATCTGTATACTGCATTATATATTTCGATGAGCAATTTGTAAAGCCGCGTTTGTTGTTTTTATTATGAGAAAATGGTACAATACTTCAGTTATGGACGGCTTTTTTTGTGAGGTGGCGCCATGGAAGAAGAGATCAGGGAACTCATCGATTCCAAACAGTACAACGAGCTGAGGAAGAAGCTTGCGGGCTTAAACGAGGCGGATATAGCTTCCGCAATGGAGGAACTTCCAAAGGAGGAGCTTCCCAGGATACTCAGGCTGCTTTCAAAGGACATGGCGGCGGATGTGTTTTCGTTCCTGCCGACGGATATCCAGCAGGAGCTGATCACGATGCTGACTGATACCGAGGCTGCGACCATCATAAACAACCTCATGGCCGATGATGCTGCGGACCTCATGGAGGAGATGCCGGCAAATGTGGTCAAAAGGCTGCTTGCAAATGCCAGTGCCGAGACCAGGCGCGACATCAACCATCTGCTGAAATTCCCGGACAATTCCGCAGGCTCCATCATGACAGTGGAGTATATGGACCTCAAGGAAAACTGGACCATCAGCGAATGCATGGACCGTATCAGGAAAAAGGGCCTGGACTCCGAGACCATATATACCTGCTATGTGCTTGACAAGCAGAGGCGCCTCATCGGAACGGCGGCTCTCAGGTATCTGCTCATCAGTGATCCGGATGTGACCATCGGGAGCATCATGAACGAGAATGTCATTTCGGTAAAGACCCTTGACGACCAGGAAGAGGTCGCAAAGCTTTTCCAGAAATATGACTTCAACTCCATGCCCGTTGTGGATGCGGAGAACCGCCTTGTGGGCATAATCACCGTAGACGACATCGTGGACATCATCCAGGAAGAGGCTACGGAGGATATCGAAAAGATGGCGGCTATCATGCCCTCCGAGCAGAAGCCCTATCTTAAGATGGGAGTCATCGAGATCTGGAAGAAAAGGATCGTCTGGCTTCTTTTCCTCATGATCTCCGCAACCTTTACCGGAAGGATAATAACTCATTATGAGTCTGCCCTCGGGGCATATATCATCCTCACAGCCTTCATCCCCATGCTCATGGACACCAGCGGAAACGCCGGATCCCAGGCCTCTGTAACCATCATAAGAAGCCTGTCTTTGGATGACATAGAATTTAAGGATCTCTTAAAGGTTCTCTGGAAGGAGGTCAGGGTTTCCTTCTTGTGCGGCCTGACTCTTGCAGCGGCTAATTTTGTCAAGCTGCAGCTGGTGGACAGGGTTGAATGGAAGGT
>CAMVDF010000181.1 GCA_947166195.1 uncultured Lachnospiraceae bacterium | reverse complement strand
TCGGTCTGTTTACGACAGCATTGTTCGAATCGTCGTATCGATAATAATTCCATTCGTAGCCGCCGTCGTCCGCATACGCTAAGCCGTACAGAGCAGGGATTTGAGCCGGTGCGGCCAGCCACGCAATCGGTGCCGCCAGCCAGATCAAAAGCATCGACATCAAAAGTGCCAGCACTTTTGCCGGCACCCTTAAACTAAAGCTTCTAGAAAAATCTCTTGCATTATTATTGTTCTGTTTGTTGGTCTTCATCTAGTCACCTTTTCTTTTTACTCTATCGTCTGTTTGATCAATGCCGGTGGTTCGACCGGAGTTGCGCTGAAAGTATAGATTTGCTTTGCTTCCTCAAGAGCATCGTTGATCTTCGCCATATCATTTCCGTAGAAGGTCGCAAGCGAATCGCCGATTTGTACACTGTCGCCGATTTTCTTGTGAACCATGACGCCAGCTGCCGGATCGATGTCGTCTTCTTTGACCTCGCGGCCCGCACCGGTACGCTGCGAACAGATTCCCACGCGCTGGTTCTCGATTTCTGCAATGTAGCAGGTGCCGCCTGCCTGGCTATCTGCGCTGCCAGCTGCTCCCGCCTGGCTGTCTGCGCTGCCAGATGCAGCTGCGCCGGCCTGGCTGTTTGCAAGCATTTCCTCGGTCAGCACAAGGTCCGCAGAATGCGCTGCCTTTGGTAGGAGCGAATAGTCGTCGACCACATTTTGATCTCCGCCCTGCGCCTTAATCATCTTTCTCAGGATTTCCAGAGCAGCGCCGGACTCCATCGCTTCCCTAACCAGCTTCTGGCCTTCCTCCTGGGATGCCGCCTTGCCGCCAAGGTATACCATCCATCCGGAGAGATAGAGCGCCAATGTCGTAACGTCCTCCGGTCCAACGCCCTTCAGACAATCAATCGCTTCGATTACCTCGATTGCGTTTCCGACCGCATGTCCGAGCGGCTGGTTCATGTCCGTCAGAACTGCGACTGTTCGTTTGTCAGCGGAGTTTCCTATCTTGCACATCATTCTTGCAAGCTCGGCTGCGTCCTCTTCGCTTTCCATAAACGCACCCTTGCCGCATTTGACATCGAGGACAATCGCGTCAGAACCAGCGGCGAGTTTTTTGCTCATGATGCTGGATGAGATAAGGCTCAGGTTCGCAACGGTAGCCGTAACATCGCGCAGCGCATAAAGTTTCTTGTCGGCCGGCGCTATGTGTCCACTTTGGCCGATTACTGAAATTCCAACCTCGTCAACCTGGCGGAAGAAATCGTCTGGTTCGAGCGTCGTCTGGAATCCCGGAATCGACTCCAGTTTGTCGATGGTGCCGCCGGTGAATCCAAGGCCGCGCCCGCTCATCTTGGCGATTGGAACGCCGCACGCCGCGGCCAGAGGACCGGCAACCAAGGTGATCTTGTCCCCGACTCCGCCGGTCGAATGCTTGTCCACCTTGATCCCGTTTATCCTTGAAAGATCCAGCCTGTCTCCCGAATCTGCCATGGCCATCGTCAAAGCCGTGGTTTCCTCATCATCCATACCGCAAAAGCATATGGCCATGAGCATTGCGGACATCTGATAATCAGGGATATTTCCGTCAGTGTATTCCCTTATCATATATCCTATCTCTTCTTTTGAAAGAGAAGCTCCGGTTTTCTTTTTGATAATAAGATCGAGCATGTTCATGGGCACAACCTTTTCATTTGTGATACGGTTCATGATTCATTATCCTGAAGGCTCTGTAGATCTGCTCTAAAAGGATGACCCTCATGAGCATGTGCGGAAAGGTGAGATCCGAAAAACTGACCTTCAGATCCGCCGGACCGCTGATGCTTTCGTGGAGTCCGTCAGATCCGCCTATCAGGAAAACGATATGTCCGTCACCGTTTACCATGATGCTTTCAAGTTTTTTTGAAAAAGCCTCGGAGGAAAACCTCTCTCCACCTATCTCGCAGGCTATGACAAAGGCATCGGAGGGAAGCCTTTTTTTCATCCTGCCGGCTTCGGACTCCCGGTCAGGTCCGTCACTTACCTCATCGATCTTTATGGTGCAATATCTTGAAAGCCTCTTTGAATATTCATTTACAGCTTCGACAAAATAGCTTTCCTTCAGTTTGCCGGCACACAGGATCGTGATCTTCATCTTTTCTTCCGGTTATCCGTAAAGCTTTGTGTACAGTCTTTCAATGATGTCCGAAAGCAAAGCCTCGTCAAGTTCAAGAAAACGTTCCATGATCTTTTCCTTCATGAGATCCGTCCTCTCAAAGTAAAGATCGTTTTCATCTATCCTTTCATCAAAGCCGGCATCTATGGATTCCCTGTCATATTCCGACAGGAACCAGTTTATGATCTCTTCTCTTTTTTCGTTCTCGCGGACAGCCTCGCCTGCGGTCTTTTTTGCCCTCAAAAGAGCTTTTACACCGGATACGATGAAAAGCGCAAAAAGCAGTCCCATGACAGACATGGATATGTATTTCATCAGTCCTGCCATCTGAAGGGGTATGACACCCGCGCCCCAAAGTATCATGGCTGCCGCACCGATGATCCCCACTATCAGAAGTGTATAACCTGAAGACTTCAGGTCCTCCGCTTTTTGCGAAAGAGTTACTCCCGCACTCCTGCCGGTTTCATTTTCTTCCATGCGTATTCCCCCGGATATGATCAGTTCTTTGACATCAGGAACTCATCTATGCTCTTTGCCGCGTTCTTTCCGGCTCCCATGGCCAGAATGACAGTGGCGGCTCCCGTCACTGCATCTCCTCCCGCAAAGACACCCTCTCTTGAGGTCGCACCTGTTTCCTCATCTGCGACTATGCACTTTTTCCTGTTGACCTCAAGCCCTTTTGTGGTCGAGGAAATGAGAGGATTGGGTGAGGTTCCCAAAGCCATGATCACGGTGTCGCATTCGATCTCATATTCGGAACCGGCAACCTCTACAGGTCTCCTCCTGCCGGACTCGTCCGGCTCTCCCAGTTCCATTCTGATAACCCTGATTCCGGTGACATTGCCTTCATCATCGGAAAGGATCTCCACGGGGTTTGTCAAAAGATCAAAGATGATGCCCTCTTCCTTTGCGTGATGGACTTCCTCTGCCCTTGCGGGAAGCTCCTTTTCCGATCTCCTGTATACCACGTGAACCTCAGAGCCCAGTCTCAAAGCCGTACGGGCGGCATCCATGGCAACATTGCCTCCTCCGACCACAACCGTCTTTTTCCCGCAGTTTATGGGAGTGTCATGATCATTCCTGTAAGCCTTCATCAGATTGTTTCTGGTCAGGAACTCATTTGCGGAGTATACACCCAGAGCCTGTTCCCCGGGAATGCCCATAAACATCGGAAGTCCCGCACCCGAACCGATGAATACGGCATCAAAGCCCTGATCCTCAAGCAGCTCGTCTATGGTATACGACTTTCCGATGATATAATCTGTCTTTATCTCCACCCCGAGAGCCTTCACATTGTCTATCTCGGGCTGAACCACCTTTTCCTTCGGAAGCCTGAATTCGGGTATGCCGTAGACCAGCACCCCGCCCGCCTTGTGCAATGCTTCAAAGATGGTGACATCATAGCCTTTTTTTGCAAGATCTCCGGCGCAGGTCAGACCCGCAGGACCGGAACCGATGACTGCAACCTTTTTGTTCTTTTTTTCAGGATCAAAGGTGGGTTTGATGCCATCCTCCCTTGCGCGGTCTGCCACAAATCTTTCCAGTTTTCCTATTGAGACGGGATCACCCATCTTTCCCCTGACACATTTTCCCTCGCACTGTGACTCCTGGGGGCAGGCCCTGCCGCAGACTGCCGGAAGTGCCGAATCCTTTGCTATAACCTCTGAGGCCCCGGCAAAATCGTGCTCCTTTATCTTTTCGATAAAACCGGGTATGTTGATCCCGACGGGACATCCCTCAACGCAGAAGGGCTTTTTGCAGTTCAGGCATCTCGAAGCTTCGTTTAATGCCTCCTCCTCGTTGTATCCCAGACAAACCTCATCAAAATTTTTTGCTCTTTCCTTCGGATCCTGCTCCCTGACAGGTATCCTGACCTTTACATCTATCTCTGACATTTTTTTCTCCTGTATCAATGACAACCGTTGCCTTTGTGTGTTTCACCCTCGGTATATTCCAAAAGCCTCCTGCCCTCTTCTGTTTTGTAGAGAGCCATCCTCTTCATGGCCTGATCAAAGTCCACCAGGAATCCGTCAAATTCCGGTCCGTCAACACACGCAAATTTCACCTGACCGTCAACGAGCAGCCTGCAGGCTCCGCACATTCCCGTACCGTCCACCATGATGGGATTCATGGAAACGATGGTGGGAAGATCAAGTTCACGCGTCAGCTTCACAACAAATTTCATCATGATCATGGGCCCTATGGCAACGCAGACATCATACTTCCTGCCCTCGTTCTTTACCAGATCCTCTATCACGGCAGTGACCATGCCGTGTCTTTTGTAGGAGCCGTCATCCGTTGTGATGAAAAGATGATCCCCGGCCACCTCCTCCATCTCTTTTTCAAGGATGAGCGTATCATGGCTTTTTGTACCGACTATGACATCAAATTCAACTCCGTGCTCCTTAAGCCACTTGATCTGGGGATAGACAGGTGCCGTACCGACACCGCCTGCCACAAAGAGATACTTTTTCTTTTTGAGTTCCTCTATGTCCTCATTTACAAACTCGGATTCCTTTCCAAGCGGGCCGACAACATCAGCAAAACAGTCGCCCTTTTCAAGCCTGAGCATCTTTTTTGTGGATACCCCGATGGCCTGGAAT
>CAMVDF010000180.1 GCA_947166195.1 uncultured Lachnospiraceae bacterium | reverse complement strand
AGGATCGTCGTATCTCCCGTCTCACGGATGTAAGCACTGGTTCCTGCTATCAGCCAGAGCGGATCATCATTGAAACCGGAACCTATATCCGAATTGCCCTTCTTTGTGAGGGGCTGGTACTGGTGATAGGCACTTCCGTCCTCAAACTGGGTTGATGCTATATCGATGATCCTTTCTCTTGCCCTGTCGGGGATGAGATGAACGAAACCGAGGAGGTCCTGGCAGGAATCCCTGAAGCCCATGCCTCTGCCAATACCTGATTCATAATAGGAAGCTGACCTTGACATGTTGAAGGTTACCATGCACTGGTACTGGTTCCAGATGTTCACCATGCGGTTTACCTTGTCGTTTGATGATGAAACGGAATACTTGGAAAGAAGGCTGCTCCAGTAATCCTTCAGAACCGAAAAGGCCCTGTCTACATCCTCTGTTGTTGAGTACTTTGCAAGGAGCTTCTTTGCCGGAGCCTTGTTTATGACATTGGGAGACTCGAATTTCTCGTTTTCGGGATTCTCACAGTAGCCGAGCACGAATACGAAATCCTTTGACTGTCCTGCATCAAGAGTGATGTCTATCTGGTGTGCTGCTATGGGATACCAGCCGGATGCAATACTGTTTGTGCACTTTCCGTTAAATACAGCCTGGGGATCGGCGGGGGAATTGTACACTCCCATGAACTCATCCCTGCTCGTATCAAAGGCTGTGACATCGGTATTTACGGAATACACCGCATAGTGATTTCTTCTTTCACGGTATTCGGTCTTGTGATAGATGGCCGAACCGATGACCTCCACCTCTCCCGTGGAAAGGTTACGCTGGAAGTTTGTCATGTCATCCATGGCATTCCAGAGACAGAACTCTACATAGGAGAAAAGAGAGATCTTTTTTGAAGATCCGGTGTCATTTGTCAGGGTTACTTTTGAGATCTCACAGGTGTCATCCATGGGGACAAAGGTGAGAACCTCTGCCTTCACACCGTTCTTTTTTCCGGTGAAACGGCTGTAGCCCATACCATGACGGCATTCATATTCGTCAAGCTCGGTTTTGACAGGCTGCCATCCCGGATTCCATACCGTGTCGCCGTCCTTGATGTAGAAATATTTGCCGTTTGTGTCGGCAGGTACGCTGTTGTAACGAAATCTTGTGATACGAAGGAGCTTTGCATCCTTGTAAAATGAATAGCCTCCGCAGGTGTTTGAGATGAGCGAAAAGAAATCCTTGCATCCCAGGTAGTTGATCCATGGAAGCGGAGTTTTGGGTGTCGTGATGACATATTCCCTGTTTTCATCATCAAAATGTCCGAAATTCATTTGTCCCTCCAATCAAAAATTAAACGATTAAGTAAAAAGATAACCTTAAGATGCATTATAGAATATGCGTGCATACAAATCAAGCAGAATTAAAGTTCAATGAGATTGTATTTGGGAGAATTTTATAATATACTCTAATATAGCGAAAACGATTAAGGAACTGTTCATAAACAGATTCCGGAAAACGCTATGACGGTATGAGGGGTACAGGGTTATGGTTTCAATGAAAGACATATCACAAAGATGCGGTGTATCCGTTGCTACAGTGAGTAAGGCGCTGAACGACCAGAGTGATATAGGAGAAGAAACAAAGAAGCATATAAAAGAAGTGGCAAGGCAGATGGGTTATTTTCCAAACGCTTCCGCAAAGCAGCTCAAGACCAACAGGAGCAACAATATCGGTGTCCTGATGATCGATGAGGCAGGAATGGGACTGACTCATGATTTCTACGGAAATATCCTTGAGAACATCAGAGCCACCGCAGAGGAAAAGGGTTATGACATAACCTTTATAAACTGCAATGAACAGGCCACCAAGATGAGTTTTCTGGAGCACAGCAGATACAGGGGACTGGACGGAGTTGCGGTGGTATGCGCCGGGTACAACGATCCTGAGGTTGTCGAACTTGTAAACAGTGATCTGCCCGTGGTGACTGTGGACCACGTCTTTAACGGAGTCAGTGCCGTGATATCAGATAACGTGAAGGGCATGAGGGAACTCATAGAGTTCATTTACAGGGAAAAGGGACACCGTGATATTGCTTTTATCCATGGAACCGATTCGGCGGTGACCAGAAACAGGCTGGCAAGCTTTTACAGGACGATGGAGGAACTGGGAGGAAAGGTTCCCGATGAATATGTATGTGAGGGTGCGTACAGGGATACTGCGGGAAGTCACGATCATACACTGAGACTACTGAAAATGAAAAATCCTCCTACATGTATAATATATCCCGATGATTTTGCTCTTCTGGGAGGACTGAATGCGATACAGGAACTGGGTCTTTCCGTGCCGGAGGATATCTCCATAGCCGGATATGACGGCATAAACATATCACAGGTGCTGGAGCCGAAGATAACCACGATAAAGCAGGATACCGCCCTCATGGGGAAAAAGACCGCAGAATGTCTCATAAATCTGATCGAGAGACCCAAAACAACGATAATAGAGAGAGTGGTAGTAGACGGAAAACTCCTGAAGGGGGGATCTGTGAGGAGTCTTGAAGATTGAGAAGATTTGATATCATGATCCCATGCCATTTCGGGCTGGAATCGGTCTGTAAAAGGGAGATCACCGATCTCGGATATGAGATAAAAAGCGTATCAGACGGAAGGATAGTTTTTGAGGGGGATGCCGGGGCTGTTGCCAGATCAAATATTTTTCTGAGGACGGCTGAGAGGGTCCTCCTTTGCGCAGGAACATTTACGGCGATGTCCTTTGATGAGCTGTATGAAAAGACAAAGGCGATCGACTGGGCTTCATATCTTCCCGAAAATGCAAGATTCTGGGTAAAGAAGGCTTCTTCTGTCAGATCGGCTCTTTTTTCATCAAGCGATATCCAGAGGATCGTAAAAAAGGCAATAGTCGACTCAATGTCGGCGGTATACAAAAGAGAGCATTTTGATGAGGATGGAGATGACTATCCCATACGGGTTTTTATTAATAAAAACGAGGTGACCATAAGCCTTGACACCTCCGGGGAGTCGCTTCACAAGCGCGGTTACAGGAAACTGCAGGGGACGGCACCGATCGCCGAAAACCTTGCGGCGGCGATCATCGGCCTCACTCCGTGGAGGGAGGGGAGGATCCTTGTTGATCCTTTTTGCGGCAGCGGTACCATACCGATAGAGGCTGCAATGAAGGCAAGGAACATCGCACCGGGTACGGGCAGGGAATTTACCGCCGAAAAATGGACCGGCATCATAGAAAAAAAACATTGGTATGAGGCTCTTGATGAAGCCAATGATCTGATAAAAAAGGATGCAGCAGCCGATATCCAGGGCTATGACATAGACGGACAGGTGCTGAAGGCGGCCAGAGCAAATGCGAAGCTTGCCGGGGTTGAGGATATGATCCATTTCCAGCAAAGGCCTGTAAGTGATCTGACTCACCATAATAAATACGGATTTGTAATTACAAATCCGCCGTACGGGCAAAGGCTTGAGGACATTAAAACACTTCCCGGGATATATTCCATGATAGGAAAGAGCATGGATGTACTTGATACATGGTCTTATTATATAATAACGTCGTATGAGGATGCGCAGAGGCATATCGGAAAAAGGGCTTCAAAGAACAGAAAGATATACAACGGAATGATAAAGACATACCTGTATATCTATGAGGGACCGAAGCCACCGGTGAAAAAATGAAAAAATATCTTGCTGTAGCCGTGACAACTGTATTTTTCCTCCTGTTCATGTCCGTAATGGTTTTTTTCATGCTTTTCAGGGATACTTCATCGGAAGAGGGACAGCTCACCAGCGGCGATAATCCGGACGGAGTTCTGCTGTATACGGAAGATGCGGAGGAACTCTACGGGGAAGAGGAGACGCTGCCCGGCAGGGACGGCTTTTTCGGGATCCCGCTGCAGGAGGGTGTCGGAAAAGAGGATATAGAGATCGATGACAGGCCGATGGAGGAGATGACTGTCATATCCATTCCTCTGACTGAGACGGATTATTATTACAAACATAATCTTTTTGGCAGCAGAGATCGCATCAGCCGGATAGGATCCGGTATTGCGGATGGAAGAATGATATTTGAGATACATACGGAAGGTATCTGTGTACTGACTTCACAGATCGAAAAACGCTGTATGTATATCAGGTATGACAGACCGCGGGATGTATATGAAAGGATAATCCTGATTGATCCCGGACATGGCGGAGAAGACAGTGGAAGTGTGGCCTATGACATATCGGAAAAGGACATAGTATCCGGCATCGCTGAAAGGATAAGTGTTTCCGGAGATTCATCGACGGGAGTGTTTTTTACCCGCACCGGGGATGAAATGGTATCCGCAAAGGAGAGGGAAGAGATCGCAAAAAAGCTGGATCCTGACCTCCTTGTAACTCTCCATACCAATGCCGATGAAAGCACCAGGATCACAAGAGGTGTTGAGGTGTTTTATAATGATGAGGAACTGAAGGAAAGATCGGAAAAACTTGCGGATGAGCTGACCCGTATTCTGGGTTCTTCCGAAAAAACAGTAATGAGGAAAAAGAAGATTCCGGGATATGAGAGTACCGGTATACCCTGTATTTATGCCGGCACCGGTTTTATCACAAACAGGAGTGAGGCACTGCGGATGGCAACGGATGAGTACAGGGAAAAAGCGGCAAAAGCCCTGGAGGATCTATTTTGAGGATAATATTTGCAACGGGAAACAAGGACAAACTTCGTGAGATCGGACAGATTCTTTCAGACTGCAGCATCGAAGTCATTTCCATGAAAGAAGCCGGGATAGACGGAGAGGCCGAAGAAACAGGAAAAAGTTTTGAGGAAAATGCCCTGCAGAAGGCCAGATATGTT
>CAMVDF010000179.1 GCA_947166195.1 uncultured Lachnospiraceae bacterium | reverse complement strand
GCCGGGAATAGTTTTTGAAGCAGATCATAGGTGAACTGTGCGATGTAGCTTAATAAAAACAGGTTGATGAAGGTGGCGATGCCGATATTGTGCCTGTCTGCAAAGATGCTGAAAAGCAGGAGTATGGCGTTGACGATAACATAGAGCGTCCCGAAGCTGATGGGGATGACGCTGTCAAGACCGCTCATGAGCGACTGGAACGGATCCACGCCAAGGGCTGCGAGCTTGAATACTCCCACGCTTACCGCACAGATCACCACGCCCGCAAGGGACAGTGCGATCCTTCTTTTACGGTTTTTCAGCTATACAGTTATCTTTTCTGTGCTCTTCATTTTTTCTCTCCCATCCATTACAGGAAAGGTCGCATCCATATCCGCAATGCGGCTTTCGTTTTCTCATCATCTGATGATCAATATTGAGATGCGCAAATCATGTCATCATACTGTTCACCAATACTGATCATTATATCAGTCTTCATATAAGAATTCATTATGTTTTCCAACCCGATTTTCTCTAATTCAGGTATTGCCTGCAAAATGAATTTTTAATTCATTTGTATCAGAGGGACGGTTCTGTGTTTCAGAGGGACGGTTCTGTGTTTCATGGTTTTGGGCGCGTGTCGGGGATGTGCTTTTCTGTTGCGCGGTATGCAAAAAAAGTGAATGGAAGGAATTGGCGGAAAAGACAAATCCCGCCCATTGGAGCTTCGGTTGGCTATGTCGGAACACGGTGGTAAAGGGAATAAATTAACCAAAATCAATACTTCCGCCCATCTGTACTTCGGTTGGCTGTGTCGGAACACGGTGGTAAAGGGAATAAATTAACCAAAATGGCTGTTTCCGCCCATTGGAGCTCATGTTTACTTCAGAATTCTCCGGCAGAATTGAGCGCACTGGGGAAGGAATTTGAAAAATCGACTGAAATTTTACCTTTTTTTATCAATCCAGGTGTGTAACAGAGAACCGTCCCTCTGATACAGGTGTGTAACAGAGAAACGTCCCCTGTCCCACCCTGTCCCACTTAGATGCCGAGGTCGCGGAGGACGGCGGGAAGGCCCTGCTCTTTGTAGAGGTTTTTGTAATAAGAAACTTCGCCGCTGATGAGGCCGTCGATCTCCTTCATGCCGAGAAGCTCAACGGGAGCGCGGTCATCGGTGAAGATGTGATCACCCTTTTCGTGATATGAAAGCAGCTGCGAAGTCCTTTCCATGAGTTCACAAAGCTCCGGATCTGAAATATCCGAAAGACCCTGCTTTAGAGCATTTTTGCAGTCTTTGTCCTTTGCAGCAAAAAGCTCGCGGTTGGTGCAGCCCGGAACATCCATGACACATACGGACGGAAAGACACCTGCGATGGTGTCGGACAGATATGCATTTATGTTGTCCCTTTCATCGGAGCGCATGTTCATGTTGACCACCATGATCCCGCCGTCATTTAAGTGATCATATACGGAGGAAAAAAACTCCACAGAAGACATCTGGAAGGGAATGGAGATGTCCTGATAGGCATCCACCATGATGACATCATATTTCTTTTTCACACCGTCAAGATATGCCCTGCCGTCGTAGGTGTAGACCGGGACATCGGGAAGTGCATCAAAATATCTCTTTGAAAGATCTGTGATCTTTCCGTCTATCTCAACACCCTCTATATCAAGGTTTCCGAAAAATCTGTCACACTGCCTGGCATAGGTTCCCGTGCCCATACCGAGGATCAGGACCTTTGCGCCATCACGGCCTGCGGCACCTGCCATCACGGGAGCTGCCATGGCATAGTCATAATACATGCCCGTGAGTTCATCATCCTTTCTGGTAACGGACTGCACTCCAAAGAGGACATTGGTCGAAAGCAGGATCTCCTTTTCGTTTTCCTTCACCTGCAGGTAATTGTAGACTGATTCTCCTTCGTACAAAAGATCGTTTTCCCAGAAGGCAAAGCTGTCACCATGACCGAAAACGGAACAGACGACAAAAAGGACGGCCGATATGATACAGGCCTTTTTTCCCCTGCCCTTCGAGATGAAATAAATGAGAGCAAGTACCAGCAGCACTCCCGAAAAAAGCAGAAAGGTCACGGACGTGCCGACTGCCGGGATGGTGACAAAGGTGGGCAGGAAGGTTCCTATGATGCTGCCGATGGTGTTGAAGGCTCCTAAAGATCCCACCGTCTTGCCTGATTCATCAAGGCTTTTCACCGTGTATCTGGCAAGGGATGGAGTGACCGTACCAAGCAGGAACAGAGGGAAGACAAAGATGATCATGCAGGATACAAAGGCCGCTATAATAAGAAAATTCACGTTTATCGAAAGTATCAGTATCGCGGAGATCCCTATGATAATGTATTTTCCTGCAAGGGGAATG
This sequence comes from uncultured Lachnospiraceae bacterium, assembly GCA_947166195.1. Lineage (GTDB taxonomy): Bacteria > Bacillota > Clostridia > Lachnospirales > Lachnospiraceae > NK4A144. The sequence continues at coordinate 2,496 of CAMVDF010000179.1, read as the reverse complement.
GCCGCGATATAGACCGCAGCAATGAGTATCCTTTTGTAAAGCCGGTCGGGATCGGGATCTTTGTCGGCACTCCTTCCTCCGTAGACATTTCCCAGTGCCATGGCTATCATGATCGTTCCTATGATGATGGTCCAGACTATCTGGGATGACGAAAAATAAGGAGCCAGCAGCCTGCTTGCTCCAAGCTCCACCGCCATGACCGACATGCCGGCGAAAAACTCCGTCAGATAGAGATATGTTTTGTTGGCAAGAATATCCTTTTTCATTTATCAAACCTGCAGATCGGCGATCTGTTTGGTCCTCCCCTCCTTTAAGACTTTGATGAAATCAGCCTCGGGCATGGGACGCGCAAAATAGAAGCCCTGGATGTAGTCACAGCCCATCCTGATGATCTCCTCCGCCTGTTCCTTTGTCTCAACGCCCTCGGCAACAATATCGTCTCCGATGCTCTTGATCATCTCAACATAGCTTTCAAGCATCAGGCGGGGATTGGAATCCTTGATGTTCCTTGACCTCTCATCATCCTCCTGTGCATCCATCCTGAAGGCCGGCTGAACCAGCGTCTTGTCAAGCTTTATGATCTTTAAGGGCAAAGTGAGTATACGGCTCAGGGACGAATAGCCTGTTCCGAAGTCATCAAGTGAGAAGTTGATGCCAAGGTCATTTAAGGCCTTCACATTCCTGTCGACTATGCCGGTAAATTCATCCGGAGCTGTCTCCGTGATCTCAAGATTGATGCTTGAAGGATCGATATGATAATGCTCGAGAAATCCGCTGATCTTTCCCACAAGGTCGTCCTGGATGCAGTCGCCGGGTGAAAGGTTCACCTCGATATAATCAACCCCCAGGCTCTTTAAGTCATTTCTCGATATCATGCTGCAGACCTGCTCTATGACAAAATTGTCGATCTTTACTATGGATCCGTTGTTTTCAGCCACTGGAACAAAGATCTCCGGAGATACAAAACCGTGCTTGTCATCATGCATACGAAGCAACGCCTCTGCCGCAACAAATCTCATTTTTTTGCAGGAAAAGATCGGCTGGTAATATACCTCAAGTTTGCCGTCCGCTATGGCATTTCTGACCTTTTCGTCGATGCTTCGCATATAGGCGATATGCTGGAGATCAAGATCCGCCGTGCTGACCACGCTCATATTTCTCTTTTCACCGACCTCGGCAAAAAGCTTGATGACATCCATCAGGGTAGTGGTATCCTTTGCATCCTGGGGCATCTCTATGAGACAGACCGAGGATGAGATATCAACCATAGCCTTATCGAAATAAAAGGTCCTGGACAGCTTTTCGCGCAGATCGTTCTGAATAGTTGCAGCATATGACCTGTCCCCTTTGTCTGTCACTATGCAATACAGTCCGCTTGAAACCGCAAAAGCCATGGTATCTCTTGAATATGCATAGAGGATCTCGGTGATGCGGTCTCTGAGTCCCTTGCCAGCCTCGCTTCCTATGGTCCTGCGAAGCAGTTCCACATCATGGATCTTTACGGCAACTACAAATATCCTCCTGTCACTGGCAAGCTTCTTTTCAAGATACGAGGTCAGGGCTGCATCATTGAGCATCCCCGTCACCTCATCGTAAAGCTCGTCAGGATTTCTGAGGCCAAAATAAAGTATCAGTCCGAGGAGGGCTTCCGCAAAATGCTTTCCGAGAAATTCCGTATTTGTGTACTCCAGATATGAGGTAAAGCTGATCAGGAACGCAAAGGGAACTATGAGGAAAAGCTTCTCGCGGCTCATGGTATCCCTGACCTTCACAAGCAGTACTATGGTGTAGAAAAGATAATACATCAGGCTCAGGAAATACAGCACCGACAGCGGCTGCCAGGTAACCCCGTACCCTCCGTCAACCGTAAAGAAAATTCCGGTAAAGGGATTTACGAGGATCCCGATGACACAGAACACCGCAACCGGAAAAAGCTTCCAGAGCACCGACCTGTTCCTGACCTGATAACCGGAATACGAGGTGATATAAAAGGCGTACAAAACCGCAGTCAGAAGATCAAGGGCCATGACAATGCTTTTGATAATCATGATGACAGCCGGCTCCCCGTCACTGACTGCAACATAAAGGATGTTGAAATCCGTGGCAAAAAGAGCGCTCATGACCATGGAATAAAAGAAGCTGTTCTGAAGGAGCTTCACTGAGTGCCTCGTCAGATATAGAGTTATGAGGATAACGAGCAGGATGAATGCGCATACATCCATCCAGTAGTTATACCGCATTTCTGCCCTCCTTTGCGTATTCCAGAAGTTCATCTCCCGAATATACCGTTGAAAGATAATAACCCTGGAGCGTATCGCAGCCAAGACCCACGGCATATTCCATCTGTTCCCTGTTTTCGATGCCGTCAGCCTTGATCCGTATATTGAACTTTTTGAGCATGGCTACTGAGCTCTGGAGCAGAGTATCCGCCATACTGTTTTCAACTCCCTTTGCTATGAGGGAACTGTCGAGGGTAACGGAGCTCAGGGGCATCTT
>CAMVDF010000178.1 GCA_947166195.1 uncultured Lachnospiraceae bacterium | reverse complement strand
GCACCATCCTGTAGGAATACGACTTTACGATACCCGGTATTATAAAGAGCCGCGTCCAGAGGAACACGAAAAGATCCTTCAGAAACATAGCCAGAACCTTGTTGCCATATCCGGCAAATCCCTCCTTGATCTCGTTCAGGGACGCAGGTGTATTTCTCACGTTCCTTGAAAAGAACGCATTGCATCCTATCAAAAGCGGGTTAAACAAAAGAATATCCAGCGCGATACCTACGATGGCAGACACTCCGACAACCCCTATGATCCCTGCTATGATCCTGGGATCCAATGATGAGATCAGCTCCTTCAGCTGTTCCGTTTTTTCCGGACTCATGGAAGATGACGAGGTTGATCCGCCCGCACCTCCTGCACAGATTGAAAGGATAAATGACACCAGCACACAGTACCAGTAATTACTTATGAAGGCTTCTTTTCCCTTTTCCTTGACCTCTCTTATTGTCCACATATCTTTTCCTCCCTTTCCTGAATAATACTTCCAAATGTCGTCAAATACTTTACCATAAGTATGAAAAACCGACAAGTATCACATTATCATATCTCAAACATCAGCTCACCGTAGGTCGGGAACGGCCAGAATTTTCTGTCCACCAGAAGTTCAAGCTCATCGGCAGGCTTTCTGAGCCGGTCCATCAGTATCTTTATCTTATCCTTGTAATAAAAAGCTCTTTCTTTTGCATCCTCTATGGAAACAGCCTCATCCTTCGCCTTTTCCAGACTGTCCATGGCATCCTTCATCAGTCTGAGCCTTGAGGTCACATCCCTTAAAAGACCGCTCTGAACGGAAGCGTCCTCTCCCGCTGCCTTTACGGCATTTACGGTTTCAGCCAGTTCTTTTGTATATCTGACAACAGCCGGGATTATCATATTTCCAGCCATATCGAGCATGGTGGCTGCCTCTATATTGATGGACTTGGCATAGGTCTCATATATGATCTCCTGCCTTGATTCCAGTTCCTTTCTGGTAAATATCCGGAATCTTTCAAAGAGCTTCACGGCCTTGTCCGTGGTCAGGGCATCGGCCGCCTCTATCATGGATGAGATATTCGGAAGACCCCTCCTTTCGGCCTCTTTGACCCATTCCTCCGAGTATCCGTCTCCGTTAAAGATAACCCTTTGATGTTCCCTCAGATTCTTTTTGATCAGATCATGTGCTGCAAGAGTGATATCCTCCGCTTTTTCAAGCTCATCCGCAGCCTCGCAGAAAGCCTCAGCTGTTATGGCATTCAATATGGTATTGGGACTTGCGATGGAATCTGCAGATCCCACGGATCTGAATTCGAATTTATTCCCGGTAAACGCAAAGGGCGAGGTTCTGTTGCGGTCGGTGGCATCTTTTACAAAATCGGGAATGGTCCTGACTCCCGTTTTCAGCTTTTCTCCCTGTTTTACGCTGTTTGCCTCTCCGGTTTCAATGAGCTGGGTCACAACATCATCGAGCTGCTCACCTAAAAAGATGGACATGATGGCGGGAGGCGCCTCATTGGCTCCCAGTCTGTGGTCATTTCCGACATCCGATGCAGACTGCCTCAAAAGGTCCGCGTGAATGTCTATTGCTTTTATTATGCAGGAAAGCACCAGGAGGAACTGCATGTTCTCGTTGGGCGTATCTCCGGGATCCAGCAGATTGATCCCGTTATCCGTTGATATGGACCAGTTGTTGTGCTTTCCGGAACCGTTCACTCCCGCATAGGGCTTTTCATGCAGCAGACATCTCATGTTGTGCTTGACCGCAACCCTCTTCATCGTCTCCATGACAAGCTGGTTGTGATCCACCGCCACATTGGCCGTCTCGTATATGGGTGCGAGTTCGTGCTGCGCCGGAGCCACCTCGTTGTGCTGGGTCTTTGCGGTTACCCCGAGTTTCCAGAGTTCATTGTTCAGATCCTTCATGAACCCTCCGACCCTCTCTCTGATGACTCCGAAATAATGGTCGTCCATCTCCTGTCCCTTCGGCGCACTGGCACCGAAAAGGGTCCGTCCGGCAAACATCAGATCCGGTCTTTGCATGAAAAGATCCCTGTCAACAAGGAAATACTCCTGCTCAGGCCCAACCGAGGGCGTAACCTTTTTTGCCTCATGATTACCGAAAAGCCTCACTATCCTCAGCGCCTGATCGCTCAGAGCCTGCATGGAACGCAAAAGCGGTGTCTTTTTGTCGAGAGCCTCTCCGTTATATGAGCAAAAAGCTGTGGGTATGCAAAGTATCTTCCCGCAGGATGATTCCTTCAAAAACGCGGGTGAAGACGGATCCCAGGCCGTATAGCCTCTTGCTTCAAAGGTTGCCCGCAGACCTCCTGAGGGAAACGATGATGCATCCGGCTCTCCCATCACAAGCTCCTTGCCGGAAAAGTCCATCATGACACGACCCTCGTCATCCTCATGTGTAATAAAAGCGTCGTGCTTTTCTGCCGTGATCCCTGTCAGAGGCTGGAACCAGTGGGAATAGTGGGTCGCCCCCTTTTCTATGGCCCATTCCTTCATGGCATAGGCCACAACCTCTGCCGTGACCGCATCAAGCTTTTTCCCTTCCTCCATGGTCCTTTTCAGATCCCTGTAGACCTTTTTCGGAAGCCGCTGCCTCATGACGGTATCATTAAATACATTTTCCCCGAATATCTCGGTGATCTTTTTTTCTCCTCCTGCTCCGCTTCCGGTCACAAACTCCGGTTCACTCATTTTTTCATCCTCCTCACAATCTGACCCATCCCTTCAGGGTCTTTTTCTCACTGTCCTGTCCGGACAGATATTTCTCCGGGTAGATCACTGTTTTGTTCTCATTTCTGTTCAACAGTGCTCCCCATGTCGAAAAGGTCGAATTTGCTATGATATTATGATCACAGATACTCATCAGATACATATCCTTGTAGCTGTCAGCCCCGGTATTTCCGGTGACTATGACCTTGTTTTCAAGCCAGTCAAAGCTTTCATTGATGAAATCCTTGTCATCCGAGAATACAAAAAACCTTGCATCAGGATATGCGGACAGTATAACATCTGCAGCCCTTCTGTAAAAGTCCATACCAAGACTTACAAATTTATCCTCATACAAAGAAGAAAGATAATCACCCCTCCTGACATGGACGGACACCGAGGTCCGTTCTCTTATCTTTCCCGCAATATCCGAAAGACCCGTCTTTTTCTCATCGGGGAAAACGAAATATCCCTGTATCTGATCAAGCCTGTCCCTGTAATACTCCTCAGAGATATAAAACCCGGTCAGATACCAGTCCTTGTCCTCATCAAGCCTTTGATCCCTCTCTATCTCATCCAGAATGAAGGGTTCTCTCTTTTTTTCGGTGAAAAGCCTCAGAAACCGGTTGACATAATACGCTCCGGGAAAATCCTGCGGAATCCTGCCCGATGCCTTCAAAATCTCGCTTCTTTTTGCGCCTTCAAGCCTGATACCGAAAACCTTCTCAAGCTCATAGCCCTGATGTGCACTGTGCCAGTCAAACCATGTCAGATCGGGCTTTACCGTTTCCTCTCCGTATTTTTCCTGCAGATACTTAAAAAAACAATATTGGAACATCTGGTTTCCCAGACCGCTGGAAAATTGCAAAAGGATCATGTTAATCTTTCATCCCTTCCCCGTCAGTTTTTCTAAAATAAATCCAATGCTATATCCTACAAGTGTAGTCTTTTTGTCGGGATTTACTATCTTTCTGATGTTTCCTTCATACATATCCCGCAGAAATCTCAGGTTTTCCTTTCCGGGGGATTTCAGAAACATCTTCAGCGCCGTCCCGAAATCCCTTTTTGCCTTCTTTTTTCCGTAATCCGATATGGGCCTGTACTGTTTGAGCCACAGGGCAACGGTCTGGGACAGATAGCAGTCATCCCTTATTATATTTCTCTTCATGGCAAGGGAGTTCCAGTTTGTACCGCCCTTCTTTTTCACATACCGCCATACGCTCATGACCTCATCCATACGGTAGATGTCCCCCTGGATCAAAAGAAAAAGCAGTATGATGGCGTCATCAACAAAATCATGGGCCCTGTACAAAAGAGTGTAATCATATTTCCTTTCGGGATAGATATTTCTTGAGACTACCGTGGCGTAGTGTCCCGGCCAGCTGCCCGAATACTTGTAATCCTCAAAGGTAAATTTTCCGCTGTATTCATACAGTTTCCCGATGTTTAATATCTCAGGATCCTCTATCTCCTTTGAATCCTCATCCACCATCATACAGGAGTGTGTGCAGGCTATGTATTCAGGGTGTTTTTCCAGAAAATCCACCTGCTTTTGAAGCTTGTTCTCATCACACCAGTAATCATCACCTTCAAGATATGCCAGATACTGTCCCCTGCATTCCATTGTTGTCTCATAGACATTTTGAGTGGGTCTTCCGGTATTTTTGCTCCGGTATATCTTTTTGACCGGTATACCGGGGTATTCCTCAATGACCCTGTCCATGATCCTGCAGGTCCCGTCCGTGGAACAGTCCTCTCCGATCACGACCTCAAAGCAAAAATCCGTCTTTTGTTCAAGTACACTCCTCAATGCCTTTTCAACATATTTTTCATGATTATAGGTGATGAAGATCACGCTGAGCTTTGGATCTGTCATGGAAACAATTCCTCTTTTTCAACCTTTCTGACCCTTCCGTTTTCCACACGGAATATCAGCTGGCAGTTGCGTATCGTCGTGAGCCTGTGTGCGATTATTATCAGGGTCTTCCTGCCCATCAGGCTGTCTATCGCTTCCATAACGGCGCTTTCGGTCTCACTGTCCAGAGCGGAAGTAGCCTCATCAAGCACCAGTATCTCCGGTTCTGCCGCCATTGCACGTGCTATAAGGACCATCTGCAGCTCTCCGCCGCTTATTGCGTAGCACGGCTTATCAGCAAGATGTGAAATGCCCAGTCGCTCCATCACCCTCTCAGC
>CAMVDF010000177.1 GCA_947166195.1 uncultured Lachnospiraceae bacterium | reverse complement strand
CGGATTGATCACCGAAGGTTTATTATCCGTAGCAGGCAGCATCGTCATATCCTACATCAGCCAGGATACATCCTTCCTGAAAGGATCGCTAAGGGAATTCGCAGAAAACCGGGATCTTGACTACAGCCTGCTTCTGACACTTTTGAGAAAGCTTGATCTGAACCGTATACAGTTTGAAAAAAACATGGAGGATTTTTCGGAGGGACAGAAAAAAAAGGTTCTCATCGCGTCAAGCCTGCTCACCCCCGCACACCTTTATATCTGGGATGAGCCGCTCAATTACATAGATGTGTTTTCAAGGATGCAGATCGAAAAACTGATCGAAAACTACCATCCGACCATGATACTTGTCGAACACGACGAAGCCTTCAGAAAAAAACTTGCCGGCCGTGTCATAAATCTTCCGTAACACGGGGACAGTTCTCTGTTACACGGGGACGGTTCTCTGTTACAACCCCCGGGACAAAACCCGTGAAACGCCGATAAACACCGGTGTTACAGAGAACCGTCCCTCTGTTTCACCGGTGTTACAGAGAACCGTCCCTCTGTTACACAATCGTCGCATTGCAATGAGGACAGGTCGTGTGTGCACCGCGGGAATATTTTCCGCCGCAGCTTATACAGGTATCTTCCGCAGGCTTCTCTATATCGCTGATGCACTGAAATGACCGGAGCATCGGATCATTTTCGGGACGAAGACGCATGAACACGACCGCCCCTATCGCACTTAACAGTGCCATAACGGCGACCGCGGCATAAACCAGCATCATTTTGGGATCTGACATATCCAGTTTGTTGTCAAAGAGCAGAGATATGGTACAGACGGCAATTACAAGGTTTGAGATCAGACCCCTGGTATTCCAGTCCTTTGCATCCTTTAATGTGTACTGTCTGTCGCTGAAATAGTACAATGGTTTCCTGTCTATATAATAAACAAACCTGTGGGATCCGATATGAGGATACGGCCCGAATCTCGCATTTTTCCGGTACGATCTGCCAAACTGAAATAAACTGTATATGTTCATTTATGTCCTCCCTGTTTACTTCCATTCTCCCCCTACGAGGCTTCCCTGATAGCTTCCCTTCTTTCCCTTTATCTTGAAGGATACGGTCTTTTTGCCCGCAAATCTACCTTTACCCTGAAGAACGACCTTTGCGGTACCCTTCTTAACATTATTGGTATATCCGTTTCTGAATCCCGTCCCAGCTTGTGGCCATTACAAATTCAGGGTCAGGGTCTCCCGTTGCCGCCTCTTCCGTCTCGGCTTCAACACCATCATCGCTTACGGAATTTCCCGAAGCAGCCTCATCCTGACTCACACTTTCATCTTCAGGCTCAGCATAGGTAAATACTGCTCCTTTTGTAATATGATCACAAACCTCTCCGTATCTTAGCACAAATCTGCTCATCCGTCATTCCCGGGTCGATCAGCGATCAGGGGACGGTTCTCTGATTGAAACTGCTTTGTCAATCGCAGAACCGTCCCCCTGTTACGCATCAGAACGGTGTCATTTTCCATATCGTCCCGTTCGGTTCATAATAAAGTCTGATCATCCTCTGTCTTCCGAACACTATGATATCGCACTCATAGACCAGCGTCCTGTTCGTCACAAAAACGCCGTCAGGCATTTCTCTGGTCCCCTGATGGGACAGATCCCTGAAAGATTTGATCCTGTATGTCTGATATTCACCATCCTCGTCCGCCACGCGTATCTTTATCGGGTACATAACCCCGTCTCTGGTATGCTGGCAGATGACGTCGACCGCACTCAGTTCTTCCTTCATGATATACCTCGCATGTTTTTATTATAGAACACATGTTCGATCTTGTAAATATCCTCCGGTCAAAACTGCAATGCGATGTTCTTTCGGTCGCAATTCACCTCATCAGACATTTTCCGTATACCTGCAGTCAGGATAGCCGGAGCACCCCCAAAACTGCCCGTATCTGCCGGTGCGCCGTTTGAGTATATTCCCGCATTTCGGACACCTTCTGACACTTTTCAGACTTTCAGCCAGAACCTCTCCCATCTTTTCATAGACCAGCTGATTCATTCTGCAGTCGTTGAGCGCTCTGTGCGCACCCTCGGCAGATATTCCATAATAAGAACACAGATCCGACAAAGTGTGGTGCTTAAGCTCCGGCAGACAGATCCTTGAGATCTTCAGCGTATCCACATAATCATTATCCGGAACCTTTCCATAGAAATCTTCACTGTCCCGGTATATGAACCTGAGATCAAACGCATGGATATTGTGCCCCACGAGGACCATATCGCCGGCAAAATCAAAAAAGTCCTTCAAAGCATCCTTAAAAAGCGGAGCATCTTCGACCATATCATCCGTGATACCGTTAACCTGCGATGCAAAAAAAGGTATCGGACACCCGGGATTTACCAGGGTTGAAAATTCATCAGTCACCTGCCCGTCGATCACCTTTACCGCGGATATTTCTACAACCTTATCTGTGTAACAGGATGTTCCCGTTGTTTCCAGATCAAAAACAACGTAGTCCCGAACGTATTCCGTCTTTTGACTTCCTTTGCTGTTTCCTAACATAAATCTCCTCTCCATCAATCAGGGGACGGTTCTCTGATTGACTGCCTTTAATAAATGAACCCGCATTTCTCCTGGACACGCTTTGACTTCGGATCGATTATACGATTGTACTGATATCATATCTCTATTCTCTTTTTTACTCAACAGAATCCGCCTGAATTCCGGAGCTTTCCTGATAATAAGAACGCCTTTTTCTGCACCCCCGCTCCAGAATTTCTATCACACTCACACCCCAAAACAAAGGGACCGGCCGGTCAGCCGATCCCTAAAAACTCCTTTTGATCTTAAATCCTCATCATGTAGAGATCTTCTGCTGTGGGAACGCCTCCGTCAGGATCCTCGTCTTTGAATACATAGCTTTCCCCGACCGGATCAGTCTTTTCTATGGCTTTTCCGTTTTCATCATAATTGGCCTTCCTGTTACGTTCCTCTGCATCCGAAGGAAGTCTGTCGAGTTTCCAGATATATGCGCACAGACCGTCATAATCTTTTGGACAGGTTACTGTATAGGTAAATGTTATGAAAGGTATACAGGTTGTCTCATAGAAACCATCTGCTTCGGTCTCGTCACCGTATCTGTTCTCCCTGTCTTTCTGTACGCGGATAGTGACCGGATATTCCTTTCCGTCCCATGTGATGATATTTTCAATTTCTCCCTCTTTTTCCATTTCCCCCACATCCATGGAGGTCTCGGTTACATTAAGACGTCTCCCGGTGTAATAATCATAAAAATTCAGGCTTTTCAGGTAGACGAAGTGGTAGAGATCTTCATAACTTGTCGGGTAACGAAGAACATAACTGACGTCCTGGGTGAAGGTGATGGTATATTCCTTATTCCCGTCCTCAACATCCTTTACCGAAACATCCGTAACCTCCATATATGCATTTGCGTCCTTATATGTACAATCCGGGTCCGGGTTTATATGCCAGGTATCATCTTCCTTTTCAGTAAATATCACCCACGCCGGGTTATCTGTTGCTATCCTGTCCACGAATTCAACATTATTTGCCTCTGCATCGGGAACAGGCTCCTCAGGGATATCCTCTGTTTCTTCAGATGCCGTATCCGTCACCTCTGCTTCTGTAATCTCCTCTTCTTCAGGCTCTTCTGTCTGTACTTCCGACAGGTTATCTTCCTGACCGGCTGCAGCATCCGCGGTATCTGCCACAGTTTCCTGATTCAAACTGTCTGCAGTTTTATTATGGCTTACAATCCCGATGACCACTGCAACGACTGCGACCGCAGCTGCAGCACCGATGGCGATCTTTATCTTTAAAGACGAGGATGCCCTGTCTATGGCTTTCGTACCATCCCGCCTGCTTTCAGCCGCGCCGGATTCTCTGTTTCCGGATGTTACCGTCTCTTTAAGCACGGTTCCCATTGGAGGAACAGAGATCATTTCTCCGAAGTTCTTTACTTCATATGACAGGAGCATGAGCATGAACGTTGAGAACGAATAGAGCTTTATGCCCTGCTTTTTCTCAACATCACCGACAGCTTCTTTTATCTTTGATTTTGCCCTGTTTAAGTGTGATTTTACTGTGTTTACGGGTATTCCGAGTTCTCCGGCTATCTCATCCTGTTTCTGTTCATTATAATAAAAACTTATAACGCAGGCCCTCTGAACATCTGACAGACCATCGATAATATCCCTTATAATGCGGATCTTTTCTGCGTTATCAAAAATGTTTTCAGGTATGAAGGATTCATCGTCCGCTACTGATTCAAAAAAATCATTTCCCTCCCCGTTTTCATCTGATGTAACATTCACGAGTACATCGCGATTTTTTTTCAGATAAGCAAAACATTTCCGGTTTGCTATTACCGCCGCCCAGCTCAAAAAGTCCTCATCCTTTTTCAGCTGCTCCACATTTCTGCAGATCTCGACATATGTATCCTGCAGCATATCCTGAGCGATATCCTCATCCTTCACGATATGAATGATGCAGGTGTGGAGATATTTATAGCTTTCTTCATAAATGGAAGTAAATTCCTCTGTTTTTCCGGACTTAAAAAGTCCTACTCTTTCTATCAATTGATCAGATGTCTTCATTCTTAAATCCTCCTGTTTTCTTCATACTCAAACTCCTTTCTCTTTTGAGGTGCCCGGCACCTTTCTAACCCTTACACCTGTATAGAGTGAGCAGAGTTTCAAAAAGTTGCAGAAAAAATAAAAAAAGTCAGAACGATTGATCATCCCGGCCAGATTGCTTCTCGAAAACCCACGACCATATTCGTTTGTCAAATAATCCGACAGCGAATCAAGCACTTTAGCGCCATACTGAGCACGCTCTGAACCTCTCAAATATCTTTCTTCTTAATCAATGTGTTTATCCTGTTCTGAAC
>CAMVDF010000176.1 GCA_947166195.1 uncultured Lachnospiraceae bacterium | reverse complement strand
GTCTCAGCCAGGGACTTTCCATATCAAAAAAGGAGGCCGCTCAGTATATCGAAAGATATTTTGAGACCTATCCGAAGGTAAAGGAATATCTGGACGGCCTCATCGCCTCGGCGAAGGAAAAGGGTTATGCAGAGACTCTTTTCGGAAGACGCAGGCCTTTGCCGGAACTGCGTGATTCAAATTTCATGAAGAGATCCTTTGGAGAAAGGGTAGCCATGAACATGCCCATCCAGGGAACGGCGGCGGATATTATGAAGATCGCCATGAGGGATGTGGCATACGCTCTTGATGAAAAAAATCTGAGGTCAAGGCTTGTGCTCCAGGTGCATGATGAGCTTCTCATCGAGACGGCGCCCGGAGAGGAAGAACAGGTAAAGGAGATACTGGAAAAGAAGATGATGGGAGCTGCAAGCTTGAGGGTTCCCCTTGAGGTGGATGTGAATACCGGAAAGGATTTCTACGATGCCCACTGAGGATGGAAAGGCTTTCATGAGGGTCATAGGTATCACGGGCGGCGTAGGCTCCGGAAAGACCAGCGTGCTGAAAATACTTGAAAAGGAGAGCAGCTGCAGGACCATAGTAGCCGATGAAACCGCAAAAAGGCTTCAGGAACCGGGACAGACCTGTTACATTGAACTGACAGAGGCTTTTGGTGAGGATATACTTGATGATGACGGCAGGATAGACAGGGCAGGGCTTGCTCATCTGATCTTTGAAGATGATAAAGCAAGGGAAAAGGTGAATTCAATAATCCATCCGGCAGTCAACAAGTATATTACAGATGTCATAAATGAGGAAAGGGCGAAGGAAAGCATAGAATTCCTTTTCATTGAGGCGGCTCTTTTGATCGAGTGCGGTTACGACAGGATCTGCGATGAACTGTGGTATGTATATGCGTCGGAAGGATCCAGGAGAAAGAGGCTGAGGGAGAGCAGAGGCTATAGTGATGAAAAGATATCCGCCATGTTTTCCTCACAGCTTTCGGAGGATGAGTTCAAAGATCATTGTGCCGAGATCATCGATAATGATATGGATGAAGAGGCTGTCAGGGGACAGATCAGGCAGCTTTTGAACAGAAAGAGGAGGGAGTTTGGCTTTGGAGAGTGTTAAATATCTGATCATAGGTGCGGGACCTGCCGGACTGACCTTTGCAAATATGTTAAAGCGCAGGGGAGAGACGTCTTTTCTCGTGCTTGAAGCGGAGGATGAGGCCGGAGGCCTTTGCAGATCAAAAGAGGTTGACGGTGCTCCGCTCGATATCGGGGGCGGACATTTCCTTGATGTGAGGGATCCTGAGGTCGTGGAGTTTGTTTTTTCCTTCATGCCCGAAGATGAGTGGGACAGGTATGACAGGATCTCAAGGATAGATCTGGGTCATTCTGTCATTGATTATCCCTTTGAGTCAAACATCTGGCAGCTTCCCGAGGATGAGCAGATCGGGCATCTTTTGGCCATCTCAAGGGCGGGCTGCAACACCGGAGAGGAAAAGCCCGCAGAATTCAGCAGGTGGATCCCGTGGAAGCTTGGTGAAAAGGTGGCAGAGGATTACATGCTTCCCTACAACAGGAAAATGTGGTGCATGGATCTTGACAGGATCGGTACCTACTGGCTTGAAAAGCTTCCCGATGTTTCCTTTGAGGATACGCTGAGAAGCTGTATCAGGCACAGCAGCATCTATGAGAGCCTTCCCGGCCACGCAAGTTTTTATTATCCGAAAAAGCACGGGTATGGCAAGGTTTGGCTTGATATGGCGGATGCGATAAGGGATAATATGGTATATGGTGTGAAAGCATCGGAACTTGACCTTGACGAACGGACGGTAAACGGGCACTATAAGGGGGAATACATCATAAATACCGCGCCATGGACGGGCTTTGAAAAGATACCGGGTATTGGGGATGACATGAAGAAGGCTCTTGAAAAGCTTGTTCATACATCTGTAGTAATTAAGTATTTTGATGAGACTGCGGATACGGATTCCCACTGGACATATTTTCCCGATGAGGAAAAGGAATATCACAGGATCCTCTATCGTGCAAATTTCTGCCCGGGTTCAAAGGGATACTGGACGGAAAGTAACCTAAAGAGGGCGGACTTAAATGACGGGCGTCCTTATTATATTAATGAGTATGCCTATCCCGTAAATACCGTGGACAAAAGGGAAGCCATAGCGCTGATCCTTGATGAAGCAAAGAAGAAGAGTGTCATCGGCCTTGGCAGATGGGGACAGTGGGAGCATTTTAATTCGGATGTCACCGTAAAAAGGGCGATGAAGCTTGCAAATGATATGATATGATGGAGCTGCGGCGCAAAACGCCGATAAGCATCCGGAAGGGGTAATACCAAATGGCAAAAGCAACCGAAAGATATCCGGGACCTTTAGTGTTCGGTCTTGATATCGGAACAAGGAGCATAGTTGGGACCGTCGGCTATATGTTCAACAAAAAATTTCATGTAGTGGCCATACAGTCAAAGCTGCACGAGACCAGGTCCATGCTTGACGGACAGATCCACGATATAGCGGCAGTGGCTGATACCATCATGGATGTGAAGGCGGAGCTTCAAAGAAAGACCGGACAGCCCTTAAAGGATGTCTGTATAGCGGCCGCAGGGCGTGTGCTCCGTACAGTGACTGTTCATGTGGATCACGAATTTGAAGAGGATACGGATGTAACTGCTGAGCATATCTATTCCCTGGAACTTCTGGGAGCCCAGAGGGCCTATGAGGAATTCCTCAAAAACAATACCCTCAATATGCGCTTTTACTGCGTGGGATATACGGTGGAGAGGTATTATCTGAACAAGTTCCCCATGGGCGAGCTTTTAAGTCACAAGGGAAATCATATAGGCGCGGATGTCATAGCAACCTTCCTGCCGGATGAGGTTGTGGACGGACTCTACAAGGCAGTGAGCATGGCAGGCTTAAATGTTGCAAATATGACCCTGGAGCCTATCGCGGCAATGGAGCTTGCGATCCCGAAATCCTACAGGATGCTGAACCTGGCGCTTGTGGATGTGGGAGCGGGCACCAGCGATATCTCGATAACAAGAGACGGGGCCATCATAGCCTACGGCATGATCCCCAGCGCCGGAGATGAGCTGACCGAGGCCATCGCAAAGCATTATCTGACTGATTTTGATGAGGCTGAAAAGATCAAGTTCGGTGTGAACACAAAGGGTGCCATCGAATTTACGGATATCATGGGGATACATCACAAGACCGATTCAAAGGAGGTTCAGGAGATCCTGAGGCCCACGGCATCCATCATTGCCAGAGAGGTGTCCGACCAGATCAAGAAGCTCAACGGCGGAAAGCCCGTCAGCGCCATCTTTGTTGTCGGCGGAGGCGGAAAGGTACCGGTCTTTACCGAGATACTGGCCGATGAGATGCAGATATCAAGAGAAAGGGTTGCGGTCAAGGGTGAGGAAGTATTAAAAAATGTTGATTTCAAGGATGACAGGGTGAAAAAGGATTCTCTTCTGGTCACTCCCATAGGTATCTGCCTGAATTTCTACAATCAGGTCAATAACTTCATCTTTGTATCCTTTAACGACAGTCAGATCAAGCTCTACGACAACGATCATCTGCAGATCGTGGATGCAGCCATGGCATCGGGCTTTTCAAATGCTGATCTTTTCCCGAAGAGAGGAAAGGAGATCAATTATACCGTAAACGGAAGCAAGAGACTGGTGCGCGGTACCATGGGCGAGGGCGCGGTGATACGCCTCAACGGGGAGAACGCTCCTATAAATGCCAAGATCAAGGCCGGGGACATCATAGAGGTGGAGCCGTCAACAGCGGGAGATCCCGCGGTCATAACCATCGATTCGCTGCCGGAGTTCAAGCAGTCCATAAAGATCAATGTCAATGACAAGACAGTATCCATGCCCAAGTTTGCGGCCGTAAACGGCGAGCTGCAGAGCGGTTATTATGAGATACAGGACGGTGACGAGGTGGTGATGCGCGACTATTATACGGTCGCACAGATCCTTGATTTCATGGATATCAGCAAGGAGGATGACTCCGAGATATATGTAAATCATGAGGAAGCCTATTCCGATATGCCGGTCTATGAAAACTTCAATGTTGAGATAGAGATCCGCCAGGAGGAACTGGTGGGCGATATGACTCAGCAGAGAAAGGAAGAAGAGGAAAGGGCAAAGGCGGAAGCTGAGGCTGAGGCGGCAAAGAAGGCAGAAACTGAGGCTGCAGA
Organism: uncultured Lachnospiraceae bacterium; assembly: GCA_947166195.1. Lineage (GTDB taxonomy): Bacteria > Bacillota > Clostridia > Lachnospirales > Lachnospiraceae > NK4A144. Next base: position 725 of record CAMVDF010000176.1, on the reverse strand, counting down.
GAAGGCTGAAACTGCAGAGAAGGCGGATACTGAAGAGAAGACAGAGGCTGCAGAGAAGACAGAAACTGCATCAGAGGCCGGAGGCGGATCAGAAAATGCTGACAGGACAGAGAACGTCCCGGATGAAACATCGGAAACAATCTCCGGTGATGCAAATGCTGATAATAAGGACGCCGGTGAATCGACGGAGGATTCAAAGCCTGCGGATCCCTCGTCCGACAAGGTTTCAGGCGGACGTACCATGCCTGACGGAACCATAGAGATGACCGTAAAGGTGAACGGAGAGGATGTCCTCCTTTCCGGCAAAAAGGATTACATCTATGTGGATGTATTTGACAGGATAGATTTTGATCTTTCGACTCCCAAAGGAAAGGCGGTCATCACAAAACTCAACGGTATGAAGACCTCTTCCTTTGCCGAAAAGCTCCGTCCCGGGGACATTCTTGACATCTACTGGAGCTGATGAACCGTGTTACATAATATTGTGTTTTATCTTGCATTATCACACAAGATAGTGTATCATAATTCCTGTTTGGATTACATAAGTTATCGTGAAAAGAATCCAAAAGGGAGAGTTCTGCATGAGGTTTTGTAATATAGCAAGCGGCAGTTCCGGAAACTGCACCTATATCGGTGACGAGAGCACCCATCTTTTCGTGGATGTCGGGATCTCCGGCAAGAGGATCGAAGAGGGACTCAATGAGATCGGACTGACGACTTCGGAT
>CAMVDF010000175.1 GCA_947166195.1 uncultured Lachnospiraceae bacterium | reverse complement strand
AAGGGTCTGTTTGCAGCAGGCATTTTTGTGGGTATGGCGATCGTCATCGCCATCTCCTTTACAGCGGTAAACATCACATCCCTCATATCAAATTACCTTCCCGGTCAGACCGGTGAAGCCTCGATATCGGATTACTCAAAAGTCAGCAGGAAGATAAAGAGCATCGAGAAGCTCATCGACAAATATTATGTTGAACCAAGGGATGCCGCAGCTGAGGAGGAAGGCATCTACAAAGGGATCGTAGATTCCCTGGGAGACAGATATTCCACCTATTACACTGCCAAAGAGATGGAACAGACCATGGAGGACAACGCCGGTGAATATGGAGGGATCGGCTGCTACATAGCTTATGATATAGATGCCGGGCACAGTTATGTTGCAGGCATCATCCCCGGATATGCCGCTGACAAGGCGGGACTTTTGGAAGGAGATATTTTTTACAAGGTTGACGGAGAGGATGTCATAGAGTGCAACAGTGAAGAGGTTTCGGGAAAGGTCAGGGGCCTTGCGGGAACCACGGTAAATATCGTCATGCTCAGGGACGGAAAGGAGATGGAATACACCCTCATCAGGAGTCTGGTGGAGGTGAAGTCGGTATCTGCAAATATTGCCGATGAAAAAGAAAAGATCGGATATATTCAGATATCTTCTTTTGATCTGGCTACCAAGAATCAGTTCCATGAAGCCATGGATGAGCTTGAGGCTGATGGAGTGAACGCTCTCATCATAGATCTGAGGGACAATCCCGGAGGAGATGTTGATGTGGCAACGGATATGGCATCCAGGCTTTTGCCTCAGGGACTGATTATCTATACAGAGGACAAAAACGGAAACAGGGATGAATATGTGGGTGATGGAAAAAACGAGTTCAAAAAGCCCATGGTGATCCTGGTAAACGGGAATTCCGCTTCTGCAGCGGAGATCTTTTCCGGAGCGCTCAAAGACTACGGCAAAGCAACCCTGGTAGGAGAAAAGACCTACGGAAAGGGAGTGGTCCAGGTGGTGGTACCGATGGCTGACGGTTCCGCCGTGAAACTGACCACGGCAAAATATTATCTTCCGAATGGAGAGTGTATCCACGGTGAAGGCATAGAACCTGATGTGAAGGTGGAGCTTGATGTGGATGCTTACCGTTCTGACGGAAAGGACAATCAGAAGGAAGAAGCTCTGAAGATTCTGAGGGAAAAGATAAAGTAAGGAGGATCATCCGTCTTCGAAGTCGTCCTCTTCTTCGTCTTCGCTGCCGGAATCATCATCCGGGGACTCTTCGTCATCTTCGTTGCTGCCTTCTTCGCTTTCTTCGGGAGTTTCGCCGGTGTCGCCTTCCCCGCCTTCCTTCAGCGAGTCACCCACATCGCCGTAACCGCTCTCGCGGCCTGTCCAATGCAGGTAAAAGACATGATTTCCTATGATCGTACCCTGGATACCGGGGACTACGGTCCTGAAAAAGAGACAGTTTCCTATATTGTTTGCGCCTGCCATGACTTCATCGGCGGCGCGGTAGCATTCTTCGTTTGCACCTTCTGCCAGCCGGATGGCAAGCCGGCCGCTTCGAACAGGCTGGAACTGGCCGGGCTGATAGACTACACCCACTACCGTATCCGGAAAGGCACCGGAGCAGACTCTGTTCATGATCACGGCTCCTACCGCGATCTTTCCCGCATAAGGCTCACCTCCTGCCTCACACTGGATGATGGCAGCAAGCAGATCCCTGTCACTGCCCGCAAAGGAGACATCCGACAGGTTTCTTTTTTTCATTTTTGCGGCAAGCTTTGCAAGTTCTTCTTCCTTTGCCAGCTGGTCCTTCAGGGCCGCTATTGTATTCTGGTTTGCGATGAGTCTTGCCTCATATGCGAGAGCTTCCTTTTCCTTTTCCGATATGGCTCCGGCATAGCTTGTGATGGAGTTTGAGGTATCGTTTACCAGATCTTCCACCTTTGACTGTTCGGAGACAACCTCCTTTCGCATATCCTCAAGCTCTTTTTCCTGGGCTTCAAGTTCCGCTTTTCTGGCCTTTGTTTCCTCCTTCAGGTCCCTCATCTTTTGCAGCATCTGACGGTCATATTCGTTCATCTTTTCGATGTACATTGCCTTGTTGAGAAGCTGCGAGATATTGGAACTGCTGAAAAGCAGGTCCAGATAGGAGGTGTTTCCGGATTCGTATATGACCTTGAGTCTGGTCTTGAGATAGGCATACTGGTCGGCTTCTGCTATTTCGGCAGCGGAAACGGATGCTTTTGCCTCGTCGATCTCATCCTGCTTGCTTTTGATGTTTTCCTCGATCTCTTCAAGGCGCTTTGAAACATCGGTCAGTTTGTCGTTCAGGTTGTTCAGGCTGTTTTCAAGAGCCTTTCTGGAGTCTTTGAGCTGATCGATGGTATCCTGGGTGGCATCCAGCTGACTTTCCGTTCTTTCCTTGTCCTTTTCCGCGTTTTCAAGCTTTTCGGAGGTGGTCTCCGCAAAGGCTGTCACAAGCATGCACAAAGAGAGGAAGAGGGCGGTCAATGAAATTGTCAGTTTCTTTAAGGGCTGTTTCATATATCGAATTCTATCTTTTTTCCGCTCCTGATGTATTTCCTGTAGGATACGCCTGCGGCATCGAGCATTCTTTTTGATGCAACGGTGGAGGCCAGCTCCGCATATTTGTCACTGTCATATATTATGGATTTGATCCCGCTCTGGATGATGGCCTTTGCACATTCGTTGCAGGGAAAAAGTGTCACATAGAGCCTTGATCCTTCGAGGCTTCCTCCTCTGTAGTTCAGTATCGCGTTCAGCTCTGAATGTGTCACATAGAAATACTTGTTTTCAAGCGGATCTCCCTCTCTGCGCCAGGGAAACTCGTCATCCGAGCATCCTGTGGGGAAACCGTTGTAGCCCATGGACAGGATCTTGTTATCGGGACTGACTATGCAGGCACCCACCTGTGAATTCGGGTCCTTTGAGCGCATCCCCGACAGGATCGCGATGCCCATGAAGTATTCATCCCATGAGATATAATCAGTTCGTTTATCAGACATCTTCTATCTTTCCTACCCTTCTGGCATGCCTCTCCACTCCGGAAAATTCCGTTGAAAGAAAGGTATCCGTGATCTCCTCTGCAAGGTGAGGTCCGACTATATACGCACCGAGTGCCAGTACATTTGCATCATTGTGTTCTCTGGTCAGTCTTGCCATCACTGTATCCGTGCAGAGGGCAGCTCTGATGCCCGGAACTTTGTTTGCGGCTATGGAAATACCGATGCCTGTCGAGCAGATGACGATCCCTTTTTCGCAGGACCCGTCTGCTACTGCCTTTGCGACCGCATGTCCGTATTCGGGATAGTCAACGGACTCTGTGCTGTCACAGCCCAGATCCCTGTATGCGATCCCTTTTTCATCGAGGTGTTTTTCAAGTGATTTTTTCAGTTCGTATCCGCCGTGGTCACATCCTATGGCTATCATTTTTTTCCTCCTTTGTTTCCTGTATGGTCATCCGGGGAGTTTTATGACCCGGTTTCCCGCCGCTTTCAGTAATCTGTTCATTATGGCGCTCCCAAGGCCGCTGTCTTCAAATGCTTCGGAAAAGATCACTCCGATCCCTTCCTCATCACACCTTCGGAGCGATGAAAAGAGGTTGTGGGATATGGTATCCTCATCCTTTCTGCTGCCCAGATCGATGACAAGAGAGCAGCGGTAGGACTCGATGTTTTCCCCTGTAGCCAGAACAGCACACTTTTTACCCTTCATGGAGGCTTTTTGGCATTCGTCATTGATATATGATATCACACTTTCCGCCGGGCCTTCCACGATGGTCAGTTCTCCCTTTGGGGCGTAGTGCCGGTATTTCATTCCGGGAGCCTTCGGGGGTACATCTTTTTTGTTTTTATTATACACTGCCGGATCGACCTCTATGGTGCCTATGGTCTTTTCCAGCTCGTCCTTTGAGATGTAGCCCGGACGCAGCAGGCAGGGTATATCGCCCGTCATATCTATGATGGTTGATTCCAGGCCGATGCCCACCTGGCCGCCATCGATCACGAGACCTATCTTTCCGTCCAGATCTTCGATCACATGCTCTGCGGTGGTGCAGCTGGGGCGTCCCGAGGCGTTCGCTGACGGTGCTGCTATGAAGGGACCGCAGATCCTGATGAATTCGTGTGCGATCTCATCCGATGGCATCCTGACAGCGACGGTATCCAGGCCTCCCGTGGTTTCATCAGGAACGGCATCCGTTTTTTTCAGTATCATGGTCAGCGGACCCGGCCAGAATCTTTCTGCCAGGGTGAAGGCCTTTTCCGGGATGTCGCAGGCTATGATGTTCATGTCTTTGATGTCTGCTATATGAACAATGAGCGGGTTGTCCGAGGGACGGCCCTTTGCCTCATATATCTTTTTTGAAGATGAGGGATCCAGGGCATTTCCCGCAAGGCCGTACACGGTTTCCGTGGGGATAGCTACAAGTCCGCCCGATTTTATTATGCGGGAAGCCTCCTGCATAACCGCCTCATCATCCGGCATCCGTCCGATGGCTTTCATCAGTTTTGTCTTCATGATCCACCTGCCCCGGTCGGATAATAGGCGTTTATCACATCCCAGATATCCTCTGTTTCAAGCATCAGTCTCCAGCAAGCAACTCCGGCAAGATTGTTGTTTTTCATGACGGAAAGCTTTGCGGAAACGGACTGGGCATCCTCCAGCCAGATGCTGTATTGTGCTCCGTTTTTTTCATATTTTGCCACATTCTGGCAGGTCGTATTGTCCCAGGTCGGGGTGATGCCGTTGTCGGCAAGCTTTGTAGCGGCATCTGCCATGCCCAGCACCGAGCAGTCGAGGATCCCGTTGTCGAGACTGTAGAGCCTTGTATAGAACGGGATGCCGTTTATCACCTTTTCGGGGGGGACATCCTTGAGAGTGTTTTCTATTCCCTCCGTTACAAAGCCTATGGAAGCAACGGATCCAGGCTCATCCGAAGCGGAGGTGTGCTCGTCGTAGCCCATGATC
>CAMVDF010000174.1 GCA_947166195.1 uncultured Lachnospiraceae bacterium | reverse complement strand
AGCAGACACAGTACTATTTCCTTTCAGGATTTACGGCTAAGCTTGCAGGTACAGAGCGCGGTATCACAGAGCCTACTCCTACCTTCTCTGCTTGCTTCGGACAGGCATTTCTTGAGCTTCATCCCACAAAGTACGGCGAGGAGCTGGTAAAGAAAATGAAGAAGAGCGGAGCAAAGGCTTATCTTGTAAACACCGGATGGAACGGAACAGGCAAGAGAATCTCCATCAAGGATACCCGTGGAATCATCGATGCCATTCTGAACGGAGATGTTCTGAAGGCACCAACAAAGAAGATCCCGTTCTTCAACTTCGAGGTACCTACAGAGCTTCCGGGAGTTGATCCCAAGATCCTCGATCCCCGCGATACTTACGCAAATGCTTCAGAGTGGGAAGAGAAGGCAAAAGATCTTGCCGGAAGGTTTATAAAGAACTTCACAAAGTATGAGACCAATGATGCCGGAAAGGCACTTGTGGCAGCAGGTCCCCAGCTTTGATCTTCAGGTAAAGATGTATGATAACTGCCGGCGGGTTAATGTTTCCGCCGGCAGTTTTTTCGTATTTATTTGCCATACGCGGATTTGCGTGTTATCCTATTATTTCGACGAGTCGGGATTTATGGAATGATCATTTGATGGAAGATTGGGAGTTATTCTTAAGAAAACAGATATTTTCCGATTATCTCCGTGACAGAAGAAGTGATGCTGATGAAAAGATGAATGAACTCATCCTTCGCAAAAACGGCGGAAAATTCTACAGATACAGACCCATAGATGATGCAGAGGTTGAACTGATCAGAAACGGAAACCTCTATCTTTGTCGTGCTATACGTTTTGACGGAAACGGGGATGGTTATGTGAGGTTCAAAAGCTACCTGTCCTGTTTTACCGATGATGTGAAGAGCATACCAATGTGGTTTGATTATGCGGATCAGGGAAGGGGGATGTGCCTGGAGTATACCTACGAGCATATCAAGCAGTTTGCAGAAGCCAACAAGCTCATTTTTCTGCCGGTCATGTATGATGACGAGGAGACGGTATTTTCCGGAAAACTCGGCAGTCTTCTTTCAATGATGACAAAGAGTACTGACAAGGCAGGTGAATACGAATGGCGTCTCTGGAAGGTAGACATGAAGTCCTCAGATATAGGAAAGATAATGTCATCCATAAATCCGGTCAGGATTCATATCGGAGAAAATGCAGATACATCAACGGGAACCTATGATGAACTGATGCGTGTTGCAGAAATGAAGGGAATAGAAGTAGAACAGTCCGCAAAGACGGTATTTTTTTGATAAAGGAAACAGTATGAACGAGAATAACGGTTATAACAACGGGGATAATAATAACCCCAACAGGAACCAGAACGGATGGAATCCGAGAAACAGGCAGACGCTGGCGGTCCTTCTCATAGCGACGATATTTACCATTTTGGGCATGTCGCTCATGAGTAAGTATGTGGCAAAATCAGCGACCAGGGAGATATCCTACAGTGAATTCATGGGTATGATCTCCTCCAATCAGGTTGATGAGGTCAAGATAACTGAGGATCAGATCGAAATATATCCGAAGGAAGCGGCAAAGGAAGGGCCGGTGATGGTTTATTATACCGGTATAGTTGACGATCCGGAGCTTGCAAAAAAACTTTCTGAATCGGGAGTCAGATACAGCCATACAATACCGGACAGGTCAGGGGCGTTCATGTCTGCCATCCTGAACTTTGGTCTTCCGCTGTTGCTCGTATGGGGATTTCTGTATTTCATCATGCGCCGCATGGGTGGAAAAGGCGGCATAATGGGAGTCGGAAGAAGCAATGCCAAGGTTTATGTCCAAAAGGAGACCGGAGTCACATTCAAGGATGTGGCAGGGCAGGATGAGGCAAAAGAATCCCTGCAGGAAGTTGTGGATTTCCTTCATAATCCGGGAAAATACGTAAAGATAGGAGCAAGACTCCCGAAAGGTGCTCTCCTTGTGGGTCCTCCCGGTACCGGAAAGACCCTTCTTGCAAGAGCAGTCGCCGGAGAGGCGCATGTTCCCTTCTTTTCACTTGCCGGATCCGATTTTGTGGAGATGTTCGTTGGAGTCGGTGCTTCGAGAGTGAGGGATCTTTTCGGTGAAGCCGAAAAAAACGCACCCTGCATCATATTTATAGATGAGATAGATGCCATAGGAAAGAGCAGAGACTCCAGGTACGGAGGAGGTAATGATGAAAGGGAGCAAACCCTGAACCAGCTTCTTTCAGAGATGGACGGTTTTGACTCATCAAAGGGTATCCTTGTCATAGGTGCTACCAACAGGCCGGAGATTCTTGACAAGGCGCTGCTGCGTCCGGGTAGATTTGACAGACGGATCATCGTTGAAAAGCCGGATCTGAAGGGAAGGGTTGAGACTCTGAAAGTCCACGCCAGAGATGTAAAGATAGATGAGAGCGTGGATTTTGATGCCATAGCACTGGCAACCTCAGGAGCAGTAGGATCCGATCTTGCCAATATGGTAAACGAAGCTGCGATAAATGCCGTGAAAGCCGGAAGGCAGTTTGTGAATCAGAAGGATCTTTTTGATGCAGTTGAAGTGGTCCTTGTCGGAAAGGAAAAGAAAGACAGGATCATGAGCAGGGAGGAAAGAAGGATAGTTTCCTATCATGAGATAGGACATGCCCTCGTATCCGCATTGCAAAAAAATACCGAACCGGTGCAAAAGATCACCATCGTGCCGAGGACCATGGGGGCTTTGGGATATGTCATGAATGTTCCGGAGGAAGAGAAATATCTGAACACCGAAGCGGAACTTCGCGCCCTGCTGATAACAACTCTTGCGGGAAGAGCAGCAGAGGAGATAGTTTTTGACACTGTGACTACCGGTGCGTCAAATGACATAGAAAAAGCGACGGGTATAGCCAGATCCATGGTCACCCAGTACGGAATGAGCAAAAAGTTTGGTCTTATAGGACTGGAGACCATCGAAGACCGCTACCTTGACGGAAGGGCTGTGATGAACTGTTCCGATGAAACAGCGGCCGATGTCGATGAGGAGGTTATGAAGATCCTGAAGGAGAGCTACAAGGAAGCAAAGAAACTCCTGAAGGAGAACAGAGTACTTCTTGACAAGCTGGCAGCTTTCCTCATAGAAAAGGAAACCATTACCGGAAAGGAATTCATGCAGATATTCCGAAAGGAAAAGGGAATCCCCGAACCGGAGGAGGATAAAGGATCAGGGGAAGAAAAAAGGAGGAAAAGCTCATTTATAGCGGAAGCAAAGGATGACAGTGTTCCCCAGACTGCCGTGCCCTATGATACCTATGGATCAACGGGGGCTGTTGTAAGAGGAAATTCCAATGCAGCACCGGAATTCCGGCAGATAGATGTAATGGTGGATGACGATACTACAACCCCGGATGAAGGATAATTTACATAAAATTTAAATAAACCCTAAATTATTCCCAAAAACAGCCGATATACAAGATAGACTGAAAGGTTCGGTCTGTACAAAGTGAGAAGGATGGGCGTCGGAACGCCTCAAAAGTCAAGGAGGACAAGGATATGGGTATCGGGATAAACGGTTTCGGCAATCTGCAGGACAATATCATAAAATCATTTTCTGACAGATCAGCAGGAACAAAAAACGTAAAAAACGAATTCGGAAACTACAAGGACACTTTCGAGCACAGTGTAGATCAGGCCGGTGCCGGAGCATATGACAAAAAGCTTGGCATGGTCCGCAACGTGGAAAAGAGCGCCGATCAGGCACCGAAGCTGTCGGACAGGGCTCAGAAGCTGCTTGAAGAACTGAAGGAAAAATTCGGAAATACGGACTTCTTTGTGGCTGACTACTCATCAGAGGAAGAGGCAGGAAGGATCCTTTCGGGCACGGAAAAAGAGTACGGCGTCCTGATGACTGCGGATGAGCTTGAAAAGATGGCTGCCGATGAGGAATACAAGAACAAGATCGTCGGTATCATAGAGCAGGGCCAGAGTACGATAGATGAATTCAAGAACAGTCTTTCGGAGGAAGAGCTGGCAAGTGTAAAGTCCGTGGGATTTACGGTGTCCGATGACGGCACAACGAAATTCTTTGCAGAGCTCCAGAAGCAGAGCGAGCAGAATGCCGAAAGGATCGAAAAAATCCGCGAAGAAAGAAGAGCGGAAGAAAAAGAGATAAAAGACAGCCAGGACAGAAAGATCGAGGAGGAAGAGGGAAAATTCCCCATGGTGAGACGGTTTGTGAAGGCTGACAGCATTGAAGAACTCACTAATGTACTTCGTGATTTTCTGGCCGCAAAGGAAGAAAATGTTGCGGGAAAGATAGATCTGCAGGCATGATACCATGAAGAAACCTTTGGAAGGAGGACAGCAGTCCTCCTTCTTTTTGTTTGACAGACAGAAATAGAACCGGCTTTTTTGAAAAAGTAGATATTTTTACACAAAAAATTGAATAATTTATCCTGATTTGTTATACATATTGACGATTACGATGTAATTAATTAATATATAAGCGTGGTTTTTTACCCGAGTAATGCCGCCGGGAAAGATTTCCGGCGACACGAAAAATAGTTTATGGAGGAAAACGAATGAAAAAGAAGATTTTAAGTGTAGTACTCAGTCTGACCATGGTTGCTGCTCTTCTTGCAGGCTGCGGCGGTGCTGCAGGAGCAGGCGGAGCAAAGGGCGGAAAGAAGGTTGCGGTTGCCATGCCTACCCAGTCTTCCGAGAGATGGATGCATGACGGTGCAAACATGAAGGAGCAGCTGGAGAAACTTGGTTATACCGTGGATCTTCAGTATGCGGAGGATGATGTTCAGGCTCAGGTTTCACAGATCGAGAACATGATCGCTTCAGGCGCAAACTGCCTCGTTATCGCGGCTATCGACTCAGATGCTCTTGTAAATGTTGAAGCTCAGGCAAAGGCTGCGGGAATCCCCGTTATAGCCTATGACCGTCTTCTCATGAACACAGATGCAGTTTCTTACTATGCAACATTCGATAATAAGGGCGTTG
>CAMVDF010000173.1 GCA_947166195.1 uncultured Lachnospiraceae bacterium | reverse complement strand
GACCATGCAAAATGATCTGGGCATCGTCAGGGACGGACAAAGGCTTGCCGGCGGGATAAAGGATGTGGATTATCTTTTGGAAACCACGGAAAAGATACGCTACGACAGCAGTGTAATGCCGTATTTTAATTACAGTCTCATTGGGATACTGACGCTTGCAAGGGCAGTGCTTACCTGTGCGTATTTCAGAAAAGAAAGCAGGGGAGCGCATTTCAGGAGTGACTTTCCCGAAACAAGGGATGGGTACGCAAAACCGACCATCATATCCTATGAAGGGGGAAAGTATCTTGCCGGTCTTGAAAAGGAGGACGGAAGATGAAGGTAAAGATCCTGCGACAGGTTCATCCCGGTTCAAAACCGTACTGGGAAGGGTTTATATATGACGGTCCCACGGACATCTCGGTGGCGGGCATGCTTGATCATCTCAACTACAACGATGATATAATAAATGATAAGGGCAAGGCCACCGGCAGGGTAGGCTGGGAATGCTCATGCCTGCAGGGAGTCTGCGGTGCCTGCGCCATGGTGATAAACGGTGTGCCCTCTCTTGCCTGCGAGACCTTTTTAAAGGATCAGGGAAAAGATGAGATCACCATCAGACCTCTCCGGAAATTTCCGGTGATACATGATCTTGTCGTTGACAGATCCGCCATACATGAAAACCTGAAAAAAACGGACATTTACATAGGAGAGTGGCAGCAGGGACAGGACAGGGACTTAGACCACCAGTATCTTGCCGCAAAATGTCTCAAGTGCGGACTGTGCCTTGAGGTATGTCCCAATTATGCTGATGGCAGAAATTTTTACGGGGCCGTCTTTGCAAACGACTGCTACATAGTTTCGGCAAGGAACGAAAAAAAATCCGAAAGCATCAAAAAAACCTACGGGGAACATTTTGCCGGAGGCTGCTCAAAATCCCTTGCCTGCGTGGATGTATGCCCTATGAAGATCCCAACCCTTGCCTCTATGGCAAAGCTGAACAAAAAAATGTGACAGGGGGACAGTCCCCCTGTCACATCTCTGTCAGAGTATTTGCGATGTTTGCGCAAACGCATTGATCCGGCAGTGAGGCGAAGAGCTTGCCTGCGAAAAAATGATTGACAATATAATATAAACGCGTTAATATAAATGCGTTTATATTATATTGTTGTTTCTTTTTCAATGGAGGTTCATCATGGTTTTGATAGTAAATACAACTTCGGATACATCCATAACCGGCCGGATCAAAGAGGCGGCAGGCAAAGATGCCGGACTGGATGTGGTTGAAGCAGCATCACTAAAGATCAGTCACTGTATCGGATGCAATTTCTGCTGGCTGAAGACTCCCGGAGAATGTTCGATCAAAGATGACTATGAGATCATTTTAAGGAAGATCATACATGCTGATCAGCTTTGGGTCATATCGGACACAGCACTGGGCTTTCTTGATCATAAGGGCAAGAATATCTATGACAGGATACTTCCGATAGCTACCATGTACCTGAAGTTTTCGGGTGATCAGATGCGACACGTCAGACGTTATGATCAGATAACGGATATCGGGATCATCTATCGGGGAGAGCCGGACAGGGAGTATCTGGAAAGATGGAACAGGAGGGCTGCACTAAATTTTGGCAGCAGGTCACTTGGTGTATTCAGCGCAGACGAGATAAAGGAGGCGGTATCATGCATGTGTTGATCATAAACGGAAGTCCCCGTGTAAAGCAGTTCAGTAATACTGACAAGATTTTGGCCAGGTTTACGGAAGGGATGTGTGAGAACGGGACCACATTCGAGCAATATGAGATCTCTGACAGGAAGCAGTGGGACGATATCCGCAGGGCTTATTATGCAAACAGCAATATCCTGATAGCACTTCCGCTCTATGTGGAATGCATACCCGGATTGCTGATGGAGTTTCTTGAAACACTGTCACCCAGGAATGACGGCGCAAGGATCGCCTATATCCTTCAGAGCGGATTTGCAGAAGGGATCCAGCTTCGGTGCGGAGAGGCTTATCTGGAAAAACTGACGGGTTATCTGGGTTGTGAATATGCCGGGACACTTGTCAAAGGTGATAATTTCAGTATAAGATTTTTTGAGGGCAAACAGCAGGACAAAGTGACCGGAAAATATACGGAAATGGGGCGCGAATACGCTGCCGGCGCCGGATTTGATACGGATAATTGCAGGGCTTTTACCGGATTTGAAGTGATGCCGGCATATCTGCGTCTGATACTGGGGATTGTGTTCGGGACAGTGGGAAGGACCATGTTCAGAAAGATCTCCCAAAGCTGGGGATGCACGAAACCGCTGGACTACAGACCTTATCAATAAGGATACGGATCATGGGACGTAAGACGAAGATAACGAAAGAAATGATACTTGAAGCGGCGTATGAGCTGTTGGATGAATCGGGTATAGGCGCTGTGGCGATCAAGTCCATTGCATCAAAGCTCGGCTGTTCCACACAGCCGGTTTCCTGGCAGTTCGGAAGCATGACAGAACTCAGAAAGGAATTGTATGAATATGCCGCAATGAAGCTCTATGGTACTCTGGGAGAGGAGATGCGGGACAGGGAAGCCCTGGAGGCCTTTTTCGTTTCGGGTAAGCATTATCTGTCCGGTGCATGTGATCATCCGAATGTGTTCCGATTTGTCAACGTGGACGATCCTGCAGAAACTATAGGTGAACAGTTGTATGAAGGCAGGAGCATTTTCGATCTTCAGTTTGATAAAGAGGCATTTGAAAAGCTTACTGCTCAATATGATGTGTCACCCGAGGCAGTAAGTGAAGCAGTCAGAGATGTCGTCATATATACCCATGGACTGGCAGTCATGATGATGTTTGACAGCTACAGGCTGCCCAAGGATGAAGCTGTAAAGATGATGTATAATATGGGCGTGCGGTTATTGGCAGACATAGGTATCCATGATGATGCCCGGAGGAACATGTTTTGATGCCGGAACAGTTTTCAAGAACGCAGTTATTATACGGAGAGGAGACCATGGGAAGGTTTGCGGCCTCCCGGGTCGCGGTTTTCGGCGTAGGCGGAGTGGGCGGCTACGTTGTGGAGGCTCTGGCAAGGAGCGGGATAGGCGCACTGGACCTCATTGATAATGACAGGGTGTGCCTTTCAAACATCAACCGGCAGATAATCGCCACCACAAAGACCGTGGACAGGTACAAGGTTGAGGTGGCCGAAGAGAGAGTGCACGACATAAACCCCGGCTGCAGGGTCAGGGGTTTTAAAACTTTTTTTCTCCCGGAGACTGCGGATCAGTTTGATTTTAACAAATACGACTATGTTGTGGATGCAATCGACACGGTTACCGGAAAGCTTTCGATCATAGAAAAGGCAAAGGAAGCGGGAGTTCCCGTCATCTCGTCGATGGGTGCGGGAAACAAACTGGAACCCTCATTGTTTGAGGTGGCAGATATCTATGAGACCTCCGTCTGTCCGTTGGCAAAGGTGATGCGCCACGAATGCCGAAAGAGGGGGATCGATTCCCTCAAGGTCGTGTATTCAAAGGAGAAACCGAGGAAGTGTTCCGAACGCAGGGACACCCCCGGATCAACAGCCTTTGTCCCCTCCGTTGCGGGGCTCATTATGGCAGGCGAGGTACTGAACGATCTGGCAAAAATGTGACAGGGGGACAGTCCCCCTGTCACACATTTCATCCGGAGGACGGGATGATTTTATTATGGACCGGGAAGGAATGATGAAGGAAACAGATGAGACATACAGGGAAATAGAGCGGAGCATACACAAGACATTCCACAGTAAGCTCTGGACGCCTTTCATACAGGCAGTGAAAAAGTATGAGCTGATACAGGAGGGAGACCGTGTCGCTGTGTGTATTTCGGGCGGCAAGGATTCCATGCTGATGGCAAAGCTCGTGCAGATGCTGCACCGGCATACCGATTATCCTTTTGAAGTGGTCTACCTTGTGATGGACCCGGGATACAACGCCGCAAACAGACAAAAGATCGAAAGTAATGCAAAGCTTTTGCATATCCCGGTCACGATATTTGAAACGCAGATCTTTGATATAGCAGACAGCCTCAAGGGCAAGCCATGTTATCTGTGTGCCAGGATGCGCAGAGGAAATCTCTACGCAAAGGCCAGGGAACTTGGATGCAACAAGATCGCGCTGGGGCATCATCTGAATGATGTGATCGAGACGACGGTCATGGCCATGTTTTACAGCTCGCAGCTGCAGGCAATGCTGCCGAAACTGCACAGTACAAATTTTGAAGGGATGGAGCTGATCCGGCCTCTGTACTGCATCAGGGAGGAGGACATCCTCGCCTGGAGGGATCACAATGATCTGGAATTTATCCGGTGTGCCTGTAGCTTTACGGAAAAGACCGCTGCAGATGAAGGCGATTCAAAGAGACTGGAGATCAAGGAACTGATCCGTGAACTGAAAAAGAACAATCCGGAGATCGAGCAGAATATCTTTAACAGCATCCATGCAGTTGATCTTCGCACATTTCCGGGCTACAAGATCTCGGGGGAAAAGCATTCCTTTCTTGAGGAATTTGATGAAAAAGGATGATCGGATGATAATTAAAACGGAAAACATATCTGAGGATCTTTGGAAAAAACTGGAAAGGCTTGAGGAGTATCTGGGGGAGCTGGGCTCCCTTGCAGTCGGTTATTCGGGAGGGGTGGATTCATCCTTCCTGCTTGCTGTGGCGAATAATGTACTGGGTGAAAGGGTTATAGCGGCAACATCCTCGGATGCCTCTATACCGGAGCGTGAATTAAAGGAGGCTGAGGCTTTTTGCAGGGAAAGAGGGATACGGCAGATCATTTTCAAAACAGATCCCTTCAAAGAAAAAGAGTATGCCCGCAACGGTCCCGAGCGCTGTTATTATTGCAAGCGTGGTATATTTGAAGAGATAAAAAGGATAGCGGCCGAAAACGGGATAGACTATGCGGCGGAAGGCTCAAATATTGATGATCTGGGAGACTACAGGCCGGGTTTAAAGGCAGTGGAAGAGCTTTCGGTCAAAAGCCCGCTG
>CAMVDF010000172.1 GCA_947166195.1 uncultured Lachnospiraceae bacterium | reverse complement strand
TTCAAAGGACGGCGTCATAACCATCGAGGAATCAAAGACCATGCAGACAGAGCTGGATGTGGTCGAAGGAATGGAGTTTGACCGCGGATATGTTTCAGCTTACATGTGCACGGATATGGACAAGATGGAAGCAGATCTGGAGAATCCCTACATCCTCATCTACGACAAGAAGATATCAAATGTTCAGGATATCCTCCCTCTGCTTGAAAATATCGTAAAGACGGGAGCATCCCTTTTGATCATCGCTGAGGATGTGGACGGCGAAGCCCTCACCACCCTCATCGTCAACAAGCTGCGCGGAACCTTCAATGTTGTTGCGGTAAAGGCGCCCGGCTATGGTGACAGGAGAAAGGATATGCTCCAGGATATAGCTATCCTCACAGGCGGACAGGTCATCTCTTCAGAGCTTGGCCTCGAGCTCAAGGATGCTACCATGGATATGCTCGGAAAAGCAAAGAGCGTAAAGGTTAAAAAGGAAAGCACGGTCATCGTTGACGGTGCCGGAAAGAAGGCTGATATCAAGGCCCGTACCGCACAGATCAAGTCCCAGATAGAGACTACCACATCTTCATTTGACAAGGAAAAGCTTCAGGAAAGACTTGCAAAGCTTGCAGGCGGTGTGGCAGTCATCAGGGTAGGTGCAGCTACAGAGACCGAGATGAAGGAAGCAAAGCTCCGTATGGAGGATGCTCTGGCTGCTACAAAGGCAGCGGTCGAGGAGGGTATCATCGCCGGCGGCGGATCAGCATACATACATGCCGCAAAGGCAGTTGAAAAGATCACCCAGGGACTTGAGGGTGATGAAAAGACCGGAGCAAGGGTTGTACTCAAGGCTCTGGAAGCGCCGCTTTACTACATAGCAGACAACGCCGGACTTGAAGGAGCAGTCATCATCAACAAGGTGAAGGAATCAAAGGCCGGCATAGGCTTTGATGCTCTCACAGAGCAGTATGTCGATATGGTGAAGGCCGGCATCCTTGATCCCGTCAAGGTCACAAGGACAGCCCTTCAGAATGCAACCTCTGTTGCAAGCACGCTGCTGACCACAGAGTCGGTTGTCGCAAACAAAAAAGAACCCGTACCTCCGATGCCTCAGGGAGGCGCCCCGGGAATGGGAATGATGTGATATAACAGGGGATCAAGGTCGTGAGGCGGTCATGCTTGCATGAACCGCGTCATGACTTTGAGACCCGCACGAACATGAGCAAGTAGCAAAAAACGCCCGGATCACCGGGCGTTTTTTTGCGGATTGCGAATGTTCGTAGGATTGCGTGAGCAATCCGTGTTATATTAAAAAAATTTTTTATATCTAGTGTATTATCGCTTCCTTCTTCATGTCTCTCAGCCGGATGAGAATGTTCAAAAACACCTTTCTATCCGCACCTTCTATCCACCGGGAGCCCTTGTACCGGCCCTCCAGCACATAGCGGCTGAGTATCGCTCTCAAAAGATCCAGATCCTTTGGAAGAGCATGGATAATTGCATCGCTTTCCTGTTTTTCGGTGGAGATGTGGGCGCTGCGGTAGCCGTACATATAGTTCGGATCCATCAGCTTTGTCTTTGATGCTTCATCCGTAAACCGCAGGAGCATCGAATCAAAGACCGGAAAACGCAGATCCGACTTCCCCAGTTTCCCGTCGTAATCGGAAGCCACATCTTTTCCGCTCCTTGTTTCAAAATATGAAATGTATTTTGAAAGAGCGTCTATATCATCGGCATAATACTGCGTCAGCAATTCGGCATAATTGATCTCATCCATAAATCTTATCTCCTTTTGTTGTTTTTATTATAGACTAATTGTGTTAAAATATAAAGCCTGAGGATTTTTGGAAAATGAATGGTTTTGAGCGGTCCTCAAAGAATTTTTTCGGAGACTTGTGATGGGAAAAAAAGTGATAGAAGGAGGAGAACTCCTTCATTCGACAAATGAGAGAGTAAAAGAGATCGAGATCGTTTTGAAAGGAAGCGTCACGGCTTCAAATTCTTCAATGAACCTGAAACTGCCCTATGGCAGTATTATAGGTCTTTTTGAGATACCGGGAGAGATATACCGGTTTGATTATGAAACAGATGAGGAAACGACGATCTTTTCCTACAGCTATAATGATGTGAGCGATCTGGCTTCCATCATCAAACTGAATCCACAGCTTGCGCAGATCCTGACGGAGGGTGCGATAAACTGCGTGAAACAGGTATATGCTTCCAACAAACAGATATTTGACGATGTACTTGCCTATTACAATGAAGTGGTTCTTGACAACGCAAAGCTTCGCGAATACTGCGATGCAGCTGCAGAGGTGTATGTGGCTGACGATTATATAGACTCACTCGAGGAGCCTGTGCCGCCGGACCTCCACAACTGGGAGGCGGAGTTTTTTTCAAAGATCACAAAGGAACTTTTTGCTCCCGGTCCGCCCTTCTGCGCGGGGATCATCCTCTATGCAGGCAGATATATCAGTTATCTTGTCGACAAGGCAGAGGAGACATCCGAAAGACGCATCAGGCTGAACCAGGATACCGCAGCCTTCAAGATGAGGGTCAACGAGCTCAAGCGCAAGGCATCCGCCATAGAAAAGGATGAAGAGGATGCGTCGGCAAAATACGATTCTTCTGCTGACGGAGAAAAAAATATAGAGATAAAGGATGCTTTCAATGTCATCACCGCCTATTCCGGGGTGGATCCCGATTTTGCGACTGCCTTCAAAAAAAGGCTGGATGATTTTGCAAAGCTTTCGGACAAGACAGACCAGGCTGATGAGGTCAGGAGACTGCGCAGACAGCTTGCGGAGGATTTCTACAGGGTATACGAGGGGGCATTCCTCAAAAGCATGGATTCGCCCGAGCCTCCGCTTGAGGTAAAGATGTTCTTCATGTTCGGATTCATAGATGAGACCCTTGCCGGAGAAAAGTTCACGGGACAGCTGGCGGTCCTTGCGGATACCTACAGGAGCGACCCCCAGGGAAGGATACTCACCATATATGAATGGCTGACCCTGGTTTTCCGAAAAGAAGTCGAGCCCTCAAAAAATGAGTTTGACATGGAATATCCGGTATATCTCAAAAGCCTCTACGACAGCGGAGAGATCAAGCAGAAGGACATACCCGTCATGCTCGCAAGCAACGAGGAAAGGGCAAAGTTTGAGATCCACAATTTCTTTTCACTGACCGACAGGATCACTTACGGCCGTATCTCTTCCTTTGTTCCCTTCTTTTACGCAGAGGATCACATCAAGGATCCAAAGGAATCAGTCCTTCGCTTCCAGGATGTCAGAGGGTTCATTGACGAGATCAGAGGAGTTGATTACTCCTGCTTTTGCAGGGACATCCTGTTTTCCAATCCAAAGATCGGGGTAAACAGGGAGTTCATCAGCACGGAGATCCTCCCCTATGTCATATTGATGCCGAATTCCGGAAACCGCGGTGCGCTGTGGCAGGAGATATCCGGACCAAAAAGGGACACACCTGCCAGGATGGCTGTGCCCATGTTCTCATCGGCAAACAACAAGCTGATGTTCACAAAGCTTGCGGGTGAGTTTCGCTGGGAGATGTGCAGGAGGGAACAGGGCGTGCATTGGAACGATGTCACCGTACCCTCGCTTACTGCGGAGTTTGCTGATTATATCCAGTTCTATCGCAAGAACAGGGACATCTCACCGGAGATGAGAGAAAAGATCAAGGCCCAGCTCCAGTCGGCCAGAAATTCCGCCAAGGGAGTATTTGTCAGCGATTATATCCTCTATGTGGAATACGAGAGCAAAGGATCCCTGCGTCTGAACAGGGTATCAAGAGGCATCATCTTCAGATATTGTCCTTTCCCGAAAGAAAAGAGGGAAGCACTGGCCACCTCAACTCCGGCCTTCAAGGATCTGGTGGACAAATACAATATCAAGATAGCCCAAAAGCATCATCTGATGGACATAGTCATCCAAAAGATAGAAAAGGGAGGATTCCCTGTTCCAAAGGAGATCGAATACCAGAACGCATTCATCAGGAGATGAAAAAATTCATATAATAAAAGAGGGAGCAGAATGGTCAGAAGAGTATTCGTAGAAAAAAAAGAGGAATTTGCCGTAAAGGCAGGAGAACTGAAGGAGGAGATAGCAAGCTATCTCGGGATAAAGGGCATCAGAAATCTCCGTTATCTCATCAGATATGACATCGAAAATGTCAGCGATGAGGTATACAGAAAAGCCTGCACCTGCGTTTTTTCGGAACCGCCTGTCGACAGGCTCTATGAAGAAAGCTTTGCATCAGACAGAGATGCCGTGATATTCAGTGTTGAGTATCTGCCGGGGCAGTTTGACCAGAGAGCGGATTCTGCGCGCCAGTGCATCAGATTTCTGGATGAGGATGCTGATCCCGAGATCAAAACGGCGGTTGTGTACTGCATAGAAGGAAAGATAAGTCCCGCCGAAAAGAAAAAGATCGAAGAATATGTGATAAATCCCGTAGACTCCAGGCTTGCTGCTGCAGAAAAGCCAAAGACCCTCATCACAAAATATGATGAGCCGGCTGATATAGCATATTTTGACGGCTTCACAAAGATGTCCGAAAAAGAACTGAAGGAGCTCTACGGTTCACTTTCTCTTGCCATGACCTTCAGGGATTTCCTACACATCAGGGATTATTTCAAAAAGGAAGAAAAAAGAGACCCTTCCGTCACCGAGATAAGGGTTCTTGATACCTACTGGTCCGATCATTGCCGCCATACCACCTTTTCAACAGAACTCAAAAATATCGCTTTTGAGGACGGACACTATGCGATTCCCGTCAAAAAGGCCTATGACAGATATATGAAGACCAGGAAGGAAGTGTACAAAGACCGCATTTCCGAAAAGGGAGGAGACAAATTTGTCTGCCTGATGGATATAGCCACCATGGCCATGAGACAGTTAAAAAAGAGCGGAAAGTTAAACGACCTGGAGGACAGCCATGAGATCAATGCCTGCTCCATAGTGGTTCCCGTTGAAGTAAAGGGAGACGACGGCAAAAAGAAAAAAGAGGACTGGCTTGTGATGTTCAAAAACGAGACCCACAACCATCCTACAGAGATAGAGCCCTTTGGAGGGGCCGCAACATGCCTCGGAGGAGCCATCAGGGATCCTCTTTCCGGC
>CAMVDF010000171.1 GCA_947166195.1 uncultured Lachnospiraceae bacterium | reverse complement strand
TCCTCCACCAGGGATATGGTCCCGTGCTTCATCTCTCCTGCCGCGTAGGCCTCCGAATGGATGTAGCTGATCTCCTTCATCTTGAGAGACCCTTCAAGACATACCGCGTAATCTATACCTCTTCCTATGAAAAAGATATCCCTGGCATTTGAATACTTCGATGCAAACCACTGTATCCTTTCCTTGTCATCAAGAATCTTCTTCATCTTTTCGGGTATGGTCAGAAGCTCATCCACATAATGATCGTAGTTTTCAATGCATCCTCTTGCCGCCGCAGCCTTGAGGGCAAGCATGAACATGCACACCAGCTGGCAGCTGTAGGCCTTTGTGGTGGCAACCGATATCTCGGGTCCCGCAAGGGTATACATGCAATAGTCCGCCTCTCTTGCAATGGAGGAATCAAGGACATTTACGATGGCAAGGGTCTTTACCCCTTTTTCCTTTGCCATCCTAAGTGCCGCCAGGGAATCCGCCGTTTCTCCCGACTGTGAGATGATGATCACCAGCGAATCCTTTTGCAGCCGGTTTTTCCTGTAACGAAATTCCGATGCCAGCTCCACCCTGACCTGCAGGTCCGCCAGCTCCTCAAGCACATACTGTGCCTCCATTCCCACATGCCAGGCGCTGCCGCAGGCAACGATATAAAGGGATGACAGGTCACGCAGCATCTCATCCGTGATGCCCGTCTCGGAAAGATCTATCGTCTTTTCCTCCCCCTTTTCCCTGATGTATTTGTGAAGTGTATCCATGACCACACGCGGCTGTTCATGGATCTCCTTCATCATGAAGTGCTCAAAGCCGCCCTTTTCCGCAGCCTCGGCATCCCATTCGATGTTTGTGATATCCTTATTTATGGCATCGCCGTCAAGGTTGTAAAAGGTCACCTCCCCGGCTGAGATCTCCGCCATCTCAAGATTCCCTATATAATAAACGCTCCTCGTATGCTGCAATATGGCGGGAACATCCGATGCGATGAAGGATTCACCCTCGTTCACTCCGATTATCATGGGGGATTCTTTTCTTGCCGCAAAGATCTTTCCCGGATGATCCGAAAACATCACCGCCAGCGCATATGATCCTCTCACCCTGACTATGGTCTTTGCCAGCGCGTCGATGGGACCCATCTTGTATTTATTATAATAATAGTCCACCAGCTTGATGAGCACCTCGGTATCCGTCTCGGAATAAAACCTGTAACCATGTCGCTCCATTTTCGCGCGAAGCTCCTGGAAATTCTCGATGATGCCGTTGTGCACGCCCACCACCTCAGACTCCACCACACCTGAGCCCGAACCCGAGCAGTTGCCCGACACGTGCGGGTGTGCATTGGTGCGGCTTGGCGCGCCGTGTGTGGCCCACCTGGTATGGCCGATGCCGCAGGTTCCGGATACCGCCCTGCCCTCGTCCGTCTTTTCAATGAGGTTGTTGAGCTTGCCCGTGGTCTTGACCACCACCGCAGGCTCGCTTCCGTCCCTCACCGCAAGTCCCGCCGAGTCATATCCCCTGTACTCCAGCTTTGACAGTCCCTGCAAAAGAATGGGGGCGGCCTGTTTGTCACCGACGTATCCGACTATTCCGCACATGTATCTTCCTCCTTGTAAATATCTGTCTCCGGCATTTCCCTGTTTTTCATAAATAAAAATGGGCGCATGAATACAAGTCATGACGCCCGTGTCTTTTGAAATTATAATAAAAACTCCCCCGCCCGTCAATCATCCGGAACAGGGGTGGGACAGGGGACGTTTCTCTGTCCCACTTTTATGTCAACCCAATTTCCAAGCTATAAACATGTAAACTTATGCTCTGCCGATACAACGTCGTTTACATAATTGCGGGACAGAGATACGTCCCCTGTCCCACTGCATTTACCTCTCGCAGAAAAACTCTATCTGTTCACCAAGCGGGCCGTAGCAAAACGCCATTCTAATGGGATATTCCGGATCAGACTTTATCACCCTGTCATTTGGTTCCACAAACAGTTCGTATCCGGCACTTTTCACCTTTTCTGCTATGGAATCCACATCGTCGGTAAGCAGGGCAAAATGCCGGATCGAACCCAGACGATGCTCTCCGTCGGCATTGGTGAAGATTTCGATATATCCGCTGCCGGTGTCGATCATAAACCCGTCGGGCCATTCACGAACGATCTTCAGCCCCAGCAGAGAGATGTAGAAATCTTTTACCTTTTTGATCTCCTCTTCAGTATTACACTTCATCGAAATATGATGAATTCCTTTGATCATGCTTTCCCGTCCTTTTTTTAATCCAGCGCTTTAACGTTTGATCAAAATCGTCTTTATTATCAGATACCCATAAAAGAACCAGATGTAAAAATACCATAATACAAGCGCGATCGCCGGATATTCGACCGATGCGATCTTCATAATAACAGCAATGATGATGATGATCAGCGAGAAAAGATGCAGCCATATCGTTTTTTCTTTTCTGTCTGATAATAAATGAAGCAGAGTCGCAGGCATGAAGGAGTAATCCATACAGACAACCAGTATCCCGACGAAATCATACCATTTCAGAGTCATGCCTTCATAAAACACACCTGCAATAGCCAGTGTTGCAGCAACAAATACCACAATATCAACGATTCCTGTTATCTTTCGCATTTTTCCCATAGTTTCTCTTCAATTATAGTTATCCTGAGTGAAGACTACATTCCCGTGCTGACAGATTATAACATTTGCCAAGAGTTCTATCCAGTATGATCGTGGCTATCACATATTTTCATCTGACTGGCCGAGCAGGCTCCTTTCCGCTGTTTCTGCCAGTCCGCTTAAACCGTCGATCCGGTAAACCCGGTCCGCGGGGGCCGGTACGGTTTTTCTGCACGGCAGGTCCGCAGCGACCGGTACGGATTTTTCTGCACGGCGGATCCGCGGGGAATTATACTTTATTTCGGGATTCTCAATATGGTTGAAACAGGGAAAAAATCGACTGAAATAACTGATCCCGCCCCTTGCTTTCTCTATCTATTCCCGCGGCACAGTTCAAAAAGGTAATAACTTGACTGAAATCGCTAATCCCGCCCCGTCGTTTCCCCGATCTATTCGCGTAGTCCCCGGAAAAAAGGGAAGGGATTTGGAAAAAAGGATGAAATTTTCCCTTCCTGAAAAAAACGAACCGTAACAGAGAACCGTCCCTCTGATTCATAGTTGACATAACTTGTAACAGAGAACCGTCCCCGTGAATCAGCGTGATTCACACATCACATTGATGTGATGCGGTCGACGGCTTCGACGGTGTTTTCGTGGCTGCCGAAGGCGGTGAGGCGGAAATACCCTTCACCGTGGGCGCCGAAGCCGGAGCCGGGGGTTCCGACAACACCGGCGTTTTCAAGGAGATGATCAAAGAAATCCCAGCTTGTCATGCCATCCGGCACGCGAAGCCAGATGTAGGGCGCATCCACGCCGCCGGACACTTCGTAGCCCGCTTTTTGAAGGCCATCCAGGATGTATGCCGCATTTTTCATATAATAAGAGACCAGCTCCCTTATCTCCTTTTTGCCCTCGGGAGAATAGACCGCCTCCCCCGCTCTCTGCACGATGTAGGGAGCCCCGTTGTATTTCGTTCCGTGACGGCGGGCCCAGAGAGAATGCAATGATATCCCGTCTCTTTCAAGCTCTTTGGGTATAACGGTATAACCAAGCCTCAGTCCCGTGAAACCTGCGTTCTTTGAAAAGGAATGAAGCTCTATGGCACAGGTCTTTGCACCCTTGCATTCGTAGATGCTGTGAGGGATACCCGGAGTACTGATATAGGCTTCATAGGCTGCATCATAGATGATGACTGAGCCCTTCGCATTTGCATGATCCACCCACTTTTGCAATTCCTCCTTTCCGATGACGGCACCGGTGGGATTGTTCGGATAACAAAGATAAATGATGTCCGCCTTTCTTTCGGGGATCTTTGGAATAAAATCATTTTCCCGCCCGCAGGGCATGTAGATCACATCACAGTAGGCACCTGATGCCGCATCAAAATCTCCCGTCCTCCCGGCCATTACATTTGAATCCACGTACACGGGATAAACCGGATCGCAGACTGCTATGGTATTGTCCAGAGAAAAGATCTCCTGTATGTTTCCGCTGTCGCTTTTTGCACCGTCCGAAACAAAGATCTCATCGGGAGAGATATCGCAGCCCCTTGCCCTGTAGTCATTTTCACAGATAGCATTTCTCAAAAACTCATATCCCAGATCCGGGGCATAGCCCCTGAAGGTCTCCTCCTCTCCCATCTCGCCCACTGCCTTATGAAGGGCTGCGATGACCGCTCCGGGCAGAGGTCTTGTGACATCACCTATGCCAAGCCTAATCACCTTTTTTTCAGGATGGGCAGCTGTATATTCGCCGACCTTTTTTCCTATGGTCGAAAAAAGATAGCTGCCCTGAAGCTTTGAATAATTGCTGTTTACCCTTACCATGTCATCTTCCTTTCACATATATTTATCCCGAAATAACGAATTACTCCGTTTCTTCGAAACTTCCGTAATTCTGCGAACATTCGGAATCCGCTGATCTGCTTCGCAGATCGCTTCTTCCTCATGTTCGGCGGGTCTGCAAGCCAAAACCCTGCTTGTGCAAGCACAGCTGGGTTTCGGCCTTCAGACCCTTTCATATCAGATGTTCGTATACCCCACAAGCGAAACATCCACCGCTGCCGCAGCAGCCCTTCCCTCAGCTATGGCCCAGACCACAAGGGACTGTCCCCGGTGCATGTCGCCTGCCGTAAATATCCTTTCTCTTGAGGTCTGATATTCACCGGAGACCGTATCCACATTGCCTCTCTGGTTTACACTTACATCAAAGGCCGAAGTCACATATTCCTCGCTTCCGAGGAACCCTGCGGCGATGAGCACAAGATCTGCGGGAAGCTCTGCCTCGGTTCCCTTTATCTGTTCAAAGACCGGCTTCCCATCCTTCAGCTTTCTTTCAAGCTGTACCGTCTTCACGGACGCAAGCTTTCCCGCATCATCCTTTACAAACTCAGTCACCGTTGTTGAAAAGATCCTTGGATCCTTTCCGAAAAGATATATGGCTTCCTCCTGCCCGTAATCGGTCTTCAGAACCTTCGGCCACTCAGGCCAGGGATTTGAAGCAGTCCTTTCCTCCGGGGCCT
>CAMVDF010000170.1 GCA_947166195.1 uncultured Lachnospiraceae bacterium | reverse complement strand
CAATGTCATACCATGTTATAAGATCGGTATATTCGCCATCACTTATGGAACGGTAAGTCTTTCCGCTCATATTACCCCCGCCCCAGTTTGCAAGGGTCACATCATCAGGACCTGCCGTCCATTCAGCGTAGATCCCCGATATATCATCGCCCTCTGCCGCACCCTGTTGCGCTCTGGCTGTAAATTCCATATCGTCAAGCACAAACCTAAGCTGGACCAGAGGCCCCAGATTCTTTTTTGGATCTCCCAGATTCTCATTCTTTGACCAGACCTGCTCCTTTGCTCCTTCAGGTGCCTTGAACAGCCTCGTGCAAAGCTTTACTGCATCCTCCTGCGTGATATCAACCCAGGGATTTCCCATGCCGACCTGATTCTCTTCTTCCTCCACTGCCGGTTCCGCTTTCTTTCCGCAGCCTGCAAATACCGCCACTGCCATGATCGACAGGCAAAGCAATACTGTTATTCCTTTTTTCATGATAATCTCCTTTCTGTCAACTTCCCTGATTCTATCATATAACACTTTCGCAAATAAGTGTTATAATATGAAAAATGTGACACGGGGACAGTCCCCCTGTCACACCCCTGTCACAAAAATCCATACGGAGGCTTAAAAATGGGACTTATAACCGAAGAAATGGCTTTGGAATACCACAGATGCAGGATATACAAGGACTATATCGAGCAGCTCCAGATCAGCGAAAAAAATGAAAACGATTCCTTCATGAATTCGCTCAGGTGCTCAACCGTATATGTCCCCACTCCTGCCGAGGTTACTGAAAAATACAGAAAAGAAGCAACGGAACAGGGGATCGACCCGGAGTGGATCGAAAAGTTCATGCCCCGCATAGAAGAAAAAGGAGACAGATCATGAAGGTACTTATTATAAACGGCAGCCCGAGGGTTGACGGCAATACAACCATCGCCGTTGATGAAATGGTAAAGGTTTTTTCGCAGGAAGGCGTCGAAACGGAGGTTGTCCGGATAGGTAATAAAGACATCCGGGGATGCGTAGCCTGCGGAAGCTGTGCTCAGACCGGAAGATGCGTATTTGATGATGAGGTCAACGAAGTGGCATCAAAATTTGAAGAATCCGACGGACTTGTTGTCGCATCGCCGGTGTATTATGCTTCGGCAAATGCAACTCTTATTGCGTGCCTTGACAGGCTTTTTTACAGCAGTCATTTTGACAAGAGCATGAAGGTCGGGGCCAGTGTTGTGGTTGCCAGGCGAGGCGGATGCTCCGCAACCTTTGACGAACTCAACAAATATTTCACCATTTCCAACATGCCCATAGCTCCAAGCCAGTATTGGAACTGCGTCCATGGCAGGGAAAAAGGCCAGGCAGAAAAGGATCTTGAGGGCCTGCAGACCATGAGAGTCCTAGCCAGGAACATGACCTTCCTCATGAAAAGCATCGCTCTCGGAAAGGAAAAATACGGCATGCCGGAAACAGAGGAGCATGTCTGGACACATTTCATAACGGACTGATCTGTATCACAGGGACGGTTCTCTGTTTCAGGAGTTGTATCAGGGGGACGGTTCTCTGTTTCAGGGGGACGGTTCTCTGTTTCAAAAGCTGTCATAAAACCCGTGAAACGCCGATAAACACTGGCGTAACAGAGAACCGTCCCCTGTTACACCCTCTGTTTTACAAAAGGAGGAAAAACATGAGAAACTGCAGTGCAGCAACTCCATGCAGAGCTTGAGGAGACTGTATGGAGGAATAAAATATCCTCGGGCTTTGCTCCAAACGTACGATTCAAAATAATAAAAACAAAGGAGCAAAGTAATGAAAAAACAAAATAAACGATCAGATCTGCGGGATTTTTACCTTTTGTGGAGCACGCAAAGCCTGTCGCAGCTTGGAAGCGCAATGACCGCATTTGCGCTCACTCTCTGGCTCTATGACGAGACAGGCTCGGCTCTGGGCACGGCTGCACTAACCATCTGCACCTACGCGCCCTATGTGATCATGAGCATTTTTGCCGGTGCGATATCGGACAAGCTGGACAAGAAAAAAACCATGCTCGCCTGCGATGCCCTTGCGGCGGCCTCTACCGTTGCTGTGCTGATGCTCTACCAAAGCGGCATGCTTCGCATCTGGCATCTGTACCTCATCAATGCGCTGTCGGGACTGATGAACACGGTGCAGCAGCCAACGTCGGAGGTTGCATACATCAGGGTGATCCCCAGGGACTATTTCCAAAAGGCCAGCGGACTCCAGTCTTTGTCCCGCTCTCTCGTCTCCATCGGAAATCCAGTCATAGCGGCAGCGATCTACGGCCTTGCCGGCCTTGACGCGGTGATAGCGGCAGACCTTGCCACGTTTGCGGTCGCTTTTATTACACTGACATTTTTCATCAGGATACCGGCATCGGATGAGACTGCCCATAATAAAAACGGCGTGCTGAAGCTGGCAAGGGAAGGTCTTGGCTACCTTCGAAAAACACCGGTGATACTGTATGTGATCCTGTTTATGTCAGGAGTCAACTTCATTTCATCCGCATTTAATGCGGTACTGCCGGCATTTATCATACCGGGTCCGAAGGGCGGTCACGGAGTCTTTGGCATCGTTTCTTCATGTTCCGGGCTTGCAATGGTGGCAGGGAGCCTTTTTGCGACAATGATGCCGGAACCCAAAAATAAAGTCCGGATCATCTACCTGAGCATGCTGTTCTCTCTCGGGACGGAAAATTTCATCCTTGCATTTACCAAAAATCCCGTCGCCTGGTGTATCGGTCAGATCCTCGGATGGATCCTTGTTCCGGTGATGAGCACAAACCAGAATGTGCTGATGAGGGATACCGTGCCCGAAAACCTTTTGGGAAGGGTTTACGCGTGCAGAAATACCCTGCAGTTTTTCACAATCCCCATCGGACTTGCCTTCGGCGGGTTCATGGTCGACGAGATCTGTGAGCCGCTGCTGAACAACAATACCACTTTCCTGAATCAGATCTTCGGAACAGGAAAAGGATCGGGTGCAGCCTTCATGCTGTTCATCCTTGGAGTCATGGGCACAGCCATGTGCCTCATATTCGGCAGCAAACTGAAAAAATACGAATAAAAATGTGACAGGGGGACTGTCCCTCTGTCACACCCCTGTCACATCAAAAAGAATATAAATGGTTTAAATAGGAGGTTTGTATGAACAGAAAAAACAGATGGAAAAGACTGCTGTCTGCGCTGACATGCACACTGGTGCTCATACAGAGCATTGCAGTTTGTGTGCCGGTATATGCGGCACCGAAAAAAAAGGAAGAGGCCCTGAGCGACAGGGTATTGAAGGATCTGCCGACAGCATGGGATCTGACAGATCTTTATGAGGATGAGGATGCTTTTGAAGCGGATATGAAGCGTTTGGAGGAACTCATCCCCGAGATCAAAGCTCTCAGGGGGACTTTGGACAGTGTGGACGGGATCCTGAACGATCTGGAAAATGAAGATCTCCAGGAGATCACTGCTATCCTGAACAAAGCGGAAATGTACACAACATTTCTGTCCTCGCTTGATGCGACGGATAAATGGACAGGGCAGGCAACTGCGCGTTATCACGAGGTTGCCCAAAAGATTTCCCTGGCCTATGCCTTTGAAGAACCGGAGATCATGGAACTTCCCCTAAAGGATAGGAGGGAGATTTTTTCGGATGAGCGCCTGGCTCCGTACGCTTATACCATGCGCAAATATACGGATCCGTATTTTGTTTCTCTCGGCGAGGAGGCAAAAACAGTTGAAACACTCATGAAAAGCGCCTTCAACAATCAGAATACCCGCAATATTTTTGATTATGTAGAGCTTCCGAAGCTGACCTTTACCTATCCCGACGGGACTGAGGGAATACTCACGGAGGAGACTTTTTCACAGATCACACAAAACCCGGAATATGACCATGAATTCAGAAAAGAGATCTACGGACTCAGAAACTCCATGAGGCAGCCCTACGCCAATACCTATGCCTCGCTTCTGGAGGGCGCCATGAAGGAAAACTGGGCGCGTTCACAGGTCCATGGTTTTTCCTCATCCCTGGAAGAAGCTCTTTATGAAAATGATGTGGATCCAAAGATCTATGACAGGACGATCGAATTTGCCCATAGCCTTCTTCCGAAGGTTTACGAGTACTACGAGGCCAGAAAGGAAGCTCTCGATCTTGATGAAATGATGCTATGCGATCTTTACATTCCGGTCACGGATTATGAACCAAAGGAGGTTACCTACGAGGAGGCCGTGAATGCCGGAAGAAAGGGGATCAGTATCTGGGGAGACGAGTATCTGGAGACCTTTGATAACATCATCGAAAAACCGCATATTGACGTTTTTCCGACAGATACAAAGGAATCCGGTGCTTTCGAATATCTTAAGGGAAATGAAACCACTCCTTTTGTTATGTTCAATTTCGACGGCCTGGAATCCTACATTTCAACCATCGTGCATGAGATGGGACATGCGGTATACAGCGAGATGTCTGCCGAGAACCAGAATGTATATAATAACTGCCCCACCATCTTTACACAGGAAGTAGCTTCTACTGCAAATGAGATAATGTTCCACAAGGCAAAGATCAATGATGCAAAGGACGACGAGGAAAAACTTTACTGGCTGGATAAGGAGATCAATCTTTTCCTGAGTACGATCTTAACACAGTGTATGTATTCCGAATTTGAAGACTACTGCTACAAGACGATCGAAAACGGCGGCTCTCTTGATGCGTCAGACATGGCTGAAAAGTGGATCGAACTACAGGAAACCTACTATGGTGACCAGTTTACTGTTTATGATGATTCCGGGATCGGCTGGGCAAGGATCCCTCATCTGTATTATGACTATTATGTCTATAAGTATGCTTCCTCCCTCACCTATGCCGCTTCCATTTGCGAAAAGGTTGAGGATGAGGGTCAGGATGAGATCGATGCCTATCTTCAGTTCCTGAAGGCAGGTAACAGTGCGGATCCTGCTTCACTTCTTGAGATCGCAGGGGTAGATCCGTTGGATGATGAAACCTACGAATCCGCACAGGAGCTCATTTCTGACCTTATAGATGAATACATCGAGGCTCTCGACAAATCAAAAAGGTGACAGGGGAATGTGACAGGGGGACTGCTTGGTTTGTCAACCAAGTGCAACACTTTCTGAATAAAC
>CAMVDF010000169.1 GCA_947166195.1 uncultured Lachnospiraceae bacterium | reverse complement strand
CAAACAGCGTTAATGCTTCATCCAGTATTCTTTGCTTTGTTGACATGATATCCTCCCAATCTGTGCTAACGCAAGTTAGCCATATTGTAGCTATAAATCGTTAGCTTGTCAAATTTTTTCTCCAAAAACGAAAAAAGCCTGCAAGTATCAGGATTTCTCCCAAAACCTGCAAGCCAGGTATGGATTTGCAAAACTTCTTTCTGTCAGCTTTTTTAGGGCAGGCAGGGTTATCCCACCATGCCGAACATCTCGGGAAATAACCGCCGACCTTACCCCTGCGCGCGTACACATCGGTGCGTCCCCAGAAGTATAAGATATTATTCTCATCAAGGAGCTTTTTAAGGGATGCATTTTCCTCTTGAAGTCTTCTTATCATCCCCCGCAGGGAATTCAGATCGTGCTCATTCGCTCGCATCAGATATCCTCCGCTCATTTACAATTTCATTTACAAAAAGTCTCCCCTGCTTCAATCTGGTATCATAATAACCCTGTCCGGCATAATGGCCAACGCAAATTCGAGTGTTTGGACGTTGTTTGTTCGAGTGTTTGGACGTTGTTCGTTCGAGTGTTTAGCCAATTCTTATTCGACATTTCCACGTGCCAGATGTAAATTTACATGGATTTGCATGTAATAATTCTTTCTGGAAAAGACAATCCCGGCGGGTATTGTGCACCGGAGCACACAATTTCCCGCCGGAAAATGGGATTTCATAATTTCTTTAAGATCCGAAGACTGCGTTATGCGGCTTCCGAAAGGGTCTCCTCAAATTCGGTGTAGTACTCGTCGAGAAGCTCACGGATCCTTCTTGCGATCTCAACATAGTCCTCTTTATACAGGTTTGCAAGGGATATCCTCACACTTCCCTCCGGTGCATCGAAGCCGGGTCCGTACATCAGAACCACTCCCTTCTTTTGCGCCAGATCGTTTAAGAAGTCCAGGTCGGATATATTCTCCTGTTTCCACCGGGCAAAGTCACTGCCGTACTGATCCCCGATCATTGCGTTAATGTCTACGATCGTGTAATATTCAGCATTTTCCCCGCTCAGATCCTTATCGACCCCGAGGGCATCCATCAAAGCAACGTAGCGTTCATTCACCGTGGCATTCGCCAGCTCGATATATTCATCCTCTCCATAGGTAGTATGTGACAATGCCATGATGTCCATAAAGATCTGGGAGGGCGTTGAAAGACCGCTGGTGTGATAGAGACCGATGGATCTGCTGTCAGCCGTCAGACGCTCGATAAACTTCATGGATGAGGGATCAGGGACGGCGATCGCGTATTCATCCCAAAGAACCTTCTTGTCTTCTTCGGAAAGTTCACCAAGAAGGTGGTCACAGACATTTTCACTGCTCATAGCAACCAGTCCTGTCCGCCATCCCGTTGCACCGTAGAGCTTTGAAAAGGAGTACACAAGGATCGTGTTATAAGGCAGCCTGCTGTAAACTGACTCGAAGCCCTCCACAAAGGTGCCGTAAACATCATCCGTCAAAATGATCAGATCAGGGTTTTCGGAAACTACCTCCTCCAATGCGTCAAGGGTACGAGAAGACAGGGCATGAGATGCCGGATTGGAAGGGTTTACAAGGAAAAATGCCTTGATGTCATTATCCTTAAGCTTGTTGAGCTCCTCTTCGTCAATATCCCAGTTATGTGCCTCATCCGAAACCACATTGATGGGAACCAGACCGTAATTATTGACATCCGGGATTTCCAGATAGGGAGTGAAGATAGGTGTGCCGATTGCGATCTTGTCTCCTGGTTTCAGAAGCATGTTATGGTTGAGGGTATGGAAAATATAGGTCATGGCTGCGGAACCGCCCTCTGTCGGAAAGATATCCGTCTTTTTTTCCGGCTCTTTTCCGTTAAATAAGGCAGATACCAGAAACTCGTTCAGAATGGCCTCCGTGTTGGTCAGGCAGCGGGAAGGAGTCGGATAATAGTCTCCCGTGATTCCGTTTGCCATCTCAAACAGGAGATCATCCTTATCCATATCCAGTTTTTCCACACAATGCTCTACAGCATCGATCAGGAATCTGTCCGTTTCATCTGTTTCATCCATAAACTTATCAAACCGCTCGCCTATGCCATCTTTTTTCCCGTGTCCGGCCATATCGCCATTATCATAGACAAGCTCACATTCGGAAGTTGCAAAATCCATGAGGCGGGTAAAGGCATGCCTCACCTTTCCGTTGATCCAGTTCGGATTGCCGCGTCCGGCATCCAGAACAGGATATCCTGCCTCGTTATCGGGGGCGAGCTTTCTCTGCAGAGCCGTGATCTCGAAGGCACTAAGCTCCTTCTGAAACTGATCCTGTGTTTCATCAGCCATTGAAGTGCTCTCTGCTTCTTTGCTCTCTGCCTCTTTGCTCTGTGCATAATCCCCTGTAGGTGAATAGGTAATGCTGCAGGCGCTCAGGGTTACAGCCATAAACACACTCACGATAGCTGCGCCTGCTTTTTTCATGTTAGTAAGTTTCATATACACCTCCCAATAAGAATTTTAAGTAATATTGTTTTGGAAACAGGAAGTTAAAGCAAGAAACGTTTTTTATAGAATTTTGTACAAGCCCTTCGAGAATGGGCTTGCCGGTAAGACCATTGAAATGATCAGATACGGCGAGAAATACCATATCGTTACCGGAAACAGTAAAAAGAAAATGTCAGTTACTTAGCTTGTACTTCCCTGAATGTCAGTGTCCGGAGCACATTTCCACGGTCTTTCTTTTCCGATCCAGCCGTTCTCTTTCCAGTACTTATAGTCGGTATAATCGGGATTCTGTTTGCCAAGACCTGTCTGAAGCATCCTTACGGCATAGAATTTTGCTTTTACCGCAAGGTTTGTATGAGCGGGTTTATTATAATCGATGGTCCGCATTTTTCCTGCAACAGCATTCAGCTTCTTTTTGAAGGATTCCTTCTTTTTTTCATCGATCCTGTCCCAGTCAATCTCCGACATCAGCTTGAAACTCACAACCCTGATCGAAGAAATGCCCCACCATGAAAGACTGTCCTTTATATCCTTTGCTGTGGACTTTCCGCCTCCTCCGAGACATTGTGTGATTATCACGGCACGCTTTCCAAACAGCTCTTTTGCGGGGCGGTGCGGCATCCACCGGTATCCGAAATGATCAAGCATGACTTTCATCGCTCCGGTAGTGTGGAAAACATAGGCAGGTGAAGTAAAGACCAGCAGATCAGCCTCAAACAGCGACTTCTCGATCTTTTGAACTGTCCGGGCATCCTTGCACTGATCCTGATTACCCCTGAAGCATGTGGTACAGCCCGTACAAAATCCCGGACCGTCCTTTGGAAGATAATACTCCGTAATTTCCGCATTATCCCTGAATGTCTCCAGGAATATTTCCTTCATTCTGTATGTCACACCGTGTTTTTCTGTTCCGTTGATAACCGTGATCTTCATTATGTTCTTCCTCCCTGTCAATAATCAATCATGGGGACGGTTCCCTGATCGAAATCGGGACAGTAGATACGTCCCCCGTCCCGGAAAATGGGACAGTAGATACGTCCCCTGTCCCAGTCATACCCCGATGGGGATTTTCAATTCCACCCGAACCGGATCATTTACATTTTCTGCAAACTCCTGTCCGTCCTTCAAACTTCCGACAAGCGTCCCGTAATGCACAGGTATTGCCACATCCGGGCCGATCGTGTTTACAAGCTGTGCTGCTTTCTTTGCATCCATGGTATAGGTGCCGCCGACGGGAACCAGGGCGATATCGCATTTTACCGCCTTCGCTTCCGAGGTTGCGTCGGTATCTCCCGCGACATAGATCCGTCTGCCTTCAACCAGAAAGATATAACCCACCCACATGGCACTCTTTGGATGAAAAGGCTTCAGGATGTTGTATGCCGCCACTGTCTCAAAGAAAAGTCCTTCAAGCTCCTGCTGCATCCCGGGTCTGACCGTTACTGTCCGCGTGCCTTTCCCTGCATTTTTTCCGGCACCACAAGGATCGTATCTTCTTTGGCCACCTTTGCTATATCCTCCGGCGAGTAATGATCATAATGATCGTGGGTTATGAAGATAAAAGCCGCATCATTTGTTCTCTCGCGGATCCTGAAGGGATCGACATAGATCATGCCGGGTCCGTCTTTGATCTGTATGCTGTTCTGTTCGTTTACGGTGATATTTTCCGTCATTACTATCCTCCCATCCGGTGCAAAGCGGTCAAAACCGGTTGTCAGTCAGTACGGTCCCCGGCCTGCAGTATCGTCTGCTCGTCCATATGTATATCAAGCTGGTTGAACGGTATCTCTATGCCGTTTTCCATAAATATCCTCATGATCTCATCATACATGAAGCGCTGGACAGCATACCTTTTGCTCTCCTCGCACATAAAGATCACTCTCAGGTCCACGGAGCTTTCGCCGAAATTTTCGATACCGTGACACATGGGAATACTCTTTAATGATCTGTTATCCTCATAAAGCTTCAGGAACTCCTCATTCATTATCTTTCTGATACGGACATAATCCTCGTTGTATGCAACGGGTATATTATAATAAACGATCGAGTACTTCTTTGACATATTGGCAAATTTCTTTAACTCGTTGTTGCAGATTACCCTGATATTCTGATTGTCATCCTCATATTTTGTGGTACGCAGTCCGATCTCAAGGACCTTTCCCCTGACATCATCGATCATGACATAATCCCCCACATGCAGGGACCCTTCCATGATGATGAATATCCCGGCCAGCAGGTCACCCACAAGGCTCTGCGCTCCGAGACCGACAACCACCGACATGATGCCGGCAGATGCAAGGAGCTGTGTGGCGTCGATGCCCAGGAGAAACAGACAGTACATGACGACCACAGCTATGGCAACGACCCTGAGAAGTGAGACAAACAGCCTTATCATGGTCACCGGACCGTTTCCAAAAGCGGAGGCGATCTGATATGCCACGTATCCCAGCATCTTCATGAGGATAACCGATACAATGATGATCAAAAAACAGGCAGAGATGGAGAATATGTGGACGCCCCTGTCCCAGGAAGCGCTGAGGATGTAGAAAAACACGGAATCGCTCCCGTAGCGTTTTCCCTCCGCGATGATGGCCAAAAGAAATATCATTCCAAGGATTATCAGACCGCTTTTCAGCACATTTTC
>CAMVDF010000168.1 GCA_947166195.1 uncultured Lachnospiraceae bacterium | reverse complement strand
ATCACTGATAATGCCTATTTTCTTCATAAATTGAACTTCTTTCGGATAAACTCAGCAATAAACTTCTCTGTAGCAGGAAGACCTAAGATAGAGGAATCAATACAAAGGTCATAGCTGGTGGCATGTCCCCATTTCTTGCCTGTATAATAATTATAGTAGGCAGCACGCTGACTCTCGCCATGCTCTATCTTCTTCTGAGCTACAATGCGGTCAACACCTTCCTTATTCATTACCTGATGAATACGAAAATCCAAAGGAGCCGTAATAAAAATGCTAACCAAGTTTGGCTTATTACGCAATATATATTCAGCACAGCGACCAACAAAGACACACGAGCCCTCATCGGCAGCCTTCATCATGGCGTCACTCTGGAACTGGAACAAACTCTCCTGCGAGAAATTTGGTTTGTATGAACTACTGCTTATATGTGTTGCCTGAATGTTAAGAAGTGATTTAAAGAACCCTTTGCGTTCGTCGTTCTGAGCAAGGAACTTTTCACTGAGTCCGCTTTCCTTTGCAGCAAGATTCAGTAACTCACGATCATAATACTTAGCCTGAAAGTCAAGGGCAAGCATCCGACCTATGTCATGTCCGCCACTTCCAAGTTGTCGTCCAATACAAATAATGATTTTATTGTTCATGAGTCTTTAGTTTTTTAATGTACCACCAAAGTAAGGGAATCGTCATAGAGAATGAGCCAAAGTCACTAGCAGGCATTGCATACCATACACCGTCAAGATTCCAAAAGATTGGAAAGACATAGGCCATCGGTAGCAACATAAAGAGTTGTCTCGAAAGCGACAGGAAGATGCTGACCTTCACCTTACCAATACACTGGAAAAAGTTGGTAATTACCGCTTGTGATCCCACAACAAAAAAGACCAACATATCAATCCTTATACCGCGAGCAGACAATTTAAGCAACGTAGGATCAGTAGTAAAAATACGTGCTATCTGCTGAGGGAAAAGCATCGACAGCGTCCATCCAACCAGTAGAACCGCTGTTGCAGCAGCAATGGTTAACCATAGGCAGCGCAACATACGGTCATACTTCTCTGCGCCATAATTATATCCCACGATGGGTTGCATGCCCTGATTCATGCCCATACCGGGATTTGCCGCCCTGTTCATTCCCATGCCGGGATTCATGCCGGGATTCATACCCATTCCGGGAGCCATCCTCCTGGCAGGTTGTACAGGTCTTTGCTGAACCTGTCCTCCCGCAGGGATTCCTCTCTCCACATCCTCAAGACCCGTAGCGATGACGGTGATCCTGATGGTATCCGATACATTTCTGTCCTCCTGGGCTCCGAAGATAACATTTGTATCCTCGCCCGTAAGGCTCATGATGTAATCTGAAGCGCTTCCGACATCGTCGAGAGTGATGTCTCCGGAGATATTGATGATGACATTCTGTGCACCGTTGATGGTCGTCTCAAGCAGAGGACTTCCGACTGCCTGCTTGACAGCCTCCATTGCCTTGTCGTCGCCCTTGCCCACACCTATTCCTATATGAGCGATGCCCTTGTCCTTCATGGTGGTGCGCACATCGGCAAAGTCGAGATTTATGAGCGAAGGAACATTGATGAGGTCGGTGATACCCTGTACAGACTGCTGCAGCACTTCGTCGGCAACCTTCATCGCATCACCGAAGCCCATATTCCTGTCAACTATCTTTCTGAGTTTTTCATTGGGAATGACTATGAGGGTGTCAACAGCAGACTGAAGCTTTGCTATGCCCTCAAGAGCCTTTTTCATTCTGGGTGCGCCCTCAAACTGAAAGGGCTTTGTCACGATACCAAGGGTCAGGATGCCCATGTCCTTTGCAGCCTTTGCCACGATGGGAGCTGCTCCGGTACCTGTACCTCCGCCCATTCCGCAGGTAATGACCACCATGTCATAGCCTCTCATGGCACCCGTAATATCATCTATACTTTCTTCTGCAGCCTTGGTTCCAACCTCGGGCTGTGATCCGGCTCCGAGACCCTTTGTCAGCTTTTCGCCTATCTGAAGCCTGTTTGCTGCCCTGCATTTTCCCAATGCCTGTTTATCCGTGTTCATGCCGATGAAATCGACGCCCCTCATGGACTCCAGGTCGGAATTTCTTTTGACCTCTCCGTCGATATTCTCATAGCCCAACATTCTGTTTACTGCGTTATTTCCTGCTCCTCCAACCCCTATCACAAGGATTTTGCAGGCGTACTCCGCTTCTTCCGACTTGATCTCAAACACAGTTACTCCTCCTTACAAACATAAACCTAATCTATATTATACTTAAATTTCCAAATAGTCAATTACAACCAAACAGTTCAATTTACAATGTCATTTAGCGCTCTGATCTTTCTCAAATGTTATATACTCGCCCTCTCCGGTGTATTCATCAAGCCGCAGCGTCCCTTCCATCCCTTCGATCTTCGGAGAGATGTCGGCAAGCCTCATTATCTTCTCGTCTATATTATCCATAGAACCTATGAGGACACGGGCTTTTCCGAAGAAAAGCGTGATACTTCCTTCGTGCGAAAAAAATATCCTGTCGGGAGAAAGGGCATATTTGTCAAAAAGCTGGGTCAGGGCAAGTATCTGCGAAAAAACAGCCTTGTCCTTTACCGGCAGGATCTCGTACTTGACACAGTTGTCAAACTCAAGCCCGGTCACATAGGGCACATCCGGAAGCGGCGCACCTGTGCATTCAACCACATAGCCTTCCCTGTCAATGTATATGTACTGCCACGATCTTTACATGATCATGGGATTCTATGCTCACATCCATCTTTTCGATGAAGGGTATGTCAGTGACGGGTTTTCCGTTATATACCACATAGAGATAAAGAGAGTTTTTCTTGATCGGTCTGTCAAAGACCAGATTCTTTATCTGCTCATCGGTATATCTGGTATTTCCGCTTATCTCTATACTGCTGACAGTAAAATAATAAAAGAAAAAGCCCACGGCAAAAGCAAGGAGCAGTGCTATAACAAGCGCACTTATTATCCTGATCATCCGCCGCTTTGCAAGAAAGCTATTCAATTCCCGTTTTCCTTGAAACACTGAGAACTATCCCCACCTCGGCAAGCAGAAACAGGGTCGAGGTACCTCCGTAGGATATGAAGGGGAGTGTGATTCCCGTGTTGGGTATGGTATTTGTGACGACCGCGATGTTGAGGAGCACCTGGACGGCAAAATGCGTCATGACGCCCGTGACCAGAAGCGAGCCGAAAAGGTCGGGCGCATTTATCGCAACCATGAAAAAGATGCCGATGAGGAGCAGGAAAAGCAGCATCACCGCAAGAGCTCCGAAAATCCCGAGTTCCTCGCAGATGATGGAAAAGATCATGTCATTCTGGGCCTCGGGAATGTAGCCGAGCTTTTGGGTGCTCTGTCCCAGACCCTTCCCGAGAAAACCGCCGGAGCCTATGGAATAGAGAGCCTGGACCGTCTGATAGCTTGTATTTGAAGCATAGGCCTCGGGATTTCTCCAGGCCTTAATACGGCTGAGCCTGAAGGAGATATCCGCGGGGATTATATTATTTTCCACGGCATAAACAAGAGCAAAGATCGCTCCCGCTATGAGAAGAGCGATGAGGATATATGCAAAGCTCCTTTCGGAGGCCACAAACATCATGATGTAAACGATGCAAAAGATGATGATGGCCGTGCTCAGGTTGTCAGTCAGAAAATACACCAGCGCACAGGGGACAAAGGTCAGAAGCATGGTCTGCAATATCCCCTTCATCTTTGAGATGGATTTCACATTTGAGCAGATGAAGGCGGCAAAAAAGATGATGAGTCCCGCCTTTGCGATCTCCGCAGGCTGAAGCGACATTCCAAAGATGTTGAGCCATCTCCTGGCGCCGTTTTTTGTCATGCCAAGGGGCGTCAGCACGAGAAGGATGGCAAAACAGGATATGCCGTAAAAGGGCCAGGCAAACTTCCTGAGGATATGATAATCAAAGCGTGAAACGACGATCATCGCCACCAGCCCGAAAAGTGTGGCGCGGGCCTGGGAAAAAAGAAAAAAAGTGGAGGAATTCTCGGTCCTCATGGCAGAATAGGCGCTTGCCGAATAGATCATGATGAGGCCGAAAAACAGCAGAAAAAGCACCACGAAGATAAGCGTGATGTCAATATGGATATTTCTGATCTTTGGTGCCGCTGTTCTTTTCAAATCAAAGCTCCCCTACCAGATCCTTGAAGATCCGGCCTCTTTCCTCATAATTTTTGAACATCCCCCAGCTTGCACAGGCAGGCGAAAGAAGCACCGCCTCTCCCTCCGATGCGATCTCTGATGCCTTTTTCACAGCCTCTGCCATATCCTGAACAAATACTATATCGTTGAAGCCGTGCGATCTTGCACACTGTGCGATAGCCTCGGCGGTCTGTCCGAGAAGGATCAGGCTTTTGACCTTTCCGTCAAAGCTTTCGATCCACTCGTCATACTGTGATGACTTGTCGTAGCCTCCTCCGATGAGCACGGTCTTTTTCTTCATGGCTTTGACTGCCTTGATGGCGGCATCGGGATTTGTGCCCTTGGAATCATTGTAGTAATCGACTCCGTTTACGGTACGCACATACTCTATCCTGTGTTCCACAGCCTTGAAGCTTTTGATGGTGGATACCACATCATCCTTCGGAACACCCACCGACAGGGCCATTCCGGCTCCCGCCATAACATTTTCCCAGTTGTGAGTGCCGATGAGCTTCATTTCGTTTATGTTTAATAAAAACTCGCCGTTGTACATGATATTCTCGCCGTCCATGTACAAAAGATCACACTTTCTGTCTATGGTGTCAGGGTTTTCCTTCAGGCTGAAAAAGACGATCTTTGCCTTCACCCTGTCAGCGATCGCTCTGGTATTCGGATCATCATAATTAAGGACTATATAGTCGTTTTCATCCTGATTTCTGGCAATTGATTCCTTGATGGAAATATAATTTTCCATGGTGTGATGCCTGTTTAAGTGATCCGGCGTGATGTTTAATATGGCCGAAACGTGAGGCTTGAAATTGATGGCCGTTTCAAGCTGGAAGGAGCTGATCTCAGCCACCGTAACGGATTCATCATCCGTCTTCATTGCAGACAGAGTATAGGGATTTCCTATGTTTCCGACTATGTAGACATTTTCGGGATCACGCGCGATATCCTTCATGATCT
>CAMVDF010000167.1 GCA_947166195.1 uncultured Lachnospiraceae bacterium | reverse complement strand
TTTTTCGCAGGAGGGTTTATTATCATAAAATCGCTCCTGCTATTTTGTTTTCGGGTAATAGCATGAGCTTTTTGGGGCTTTGAGGGCCCGAGTGGCGGAACCGCCTTTCATGCTAAGATGAGACTTCAGTTTGAAGTCTCGGCTTGATATGGTTATATTATAGCACTGATGGGGTACGGGGGCAAATCAGTGTTTTTGGGTGATCTCTGTCAGGATATCGGTGAAAATGCGCTTGTTTTCCTCTTCACCGTATTTCCTGGCGGCTTTTTGGAAGGCCGCAGTATCGTAGGTGAAGGTGTCCCAGGCTTCGATGATGCCGGCAAGGGAGGCTTCCATGTCTGTTGGGTCTATGAGGGCGCCGAGAGGCGTGAAACGGGCTGAGTCTGCGGATCCTGTGCGTTCTGCATCTGTATTGCCGGTGGTGTTTTTTTCGGGCTCTGCGACAGTGTTTTTGATGAGGTCGCCGGTGTTGCCGAGGTCCGTGCCTATGACGGGGGTGCCGACAGAAAAGGCTTCTATCGTGGTCATACCAAAGGACTCATATACTTTTGTGGGCAGGATCAGGGCTTTGGACCTGCCGATGGTTTTTATTATATCCTCATGCGGCAGAGAGTCATGCAGGTTTACGCGCCTCAACCCGTGTTTTTCGATGTATTTTCGGGCGTAGTCCGTCTCCGGGCCGGTTCCGTAGAGGTCAAGGGCCGGGATATTTTCAGGATCTTTTGCCTTTGTTTCAAGGATGAACCAGGCATCGAGGAGCTCTTTTGTGCCTTTTTGTTCCTCAATGCGACCTGCGTAGATGAAGGTGTTTTCGCGGTCTTTGTAGGGGATGAAGGTTTCCTGGGCTGCCGTGAAGTTGGGCTTGATGTATATTCTGTCTTTGTTTATGCCAGAAAGGGTAAGGAGTTTGTCACGGTTGAATTCTGTCAGGCAGATATAGTTCAGTCTGTTGTAGATCCCCTTTTTCCTGTGGATCTTTGAGCTGATGACGCAGAGCAGGGTCTGGGTGAAGCTTCCGCGGTAGCATTTGTGCAATACGGCGCAATGCAGACCTTTTTTGATGCAGTCTTCGCATACGTGTCCGTCGCGGTAAAGGGTCGCTTTCGGACAGATGAGGCGGAAGTTGTGGATGGTCTGGAGCACGGGGATGCCTGCCTTTTCTGCCGCGTAGTAGACGGAGGGGCTGATGAGGCTTAAGATGTTGTGGACCAGGACGGCGTCGATGTGTTTTTCTTTGATTATCGCCGTGATCTCTTTTGCGGTCTTTTTTGAGTAGATGAAGTTAAAGGGCAGGGCGAGTTTTTGCATGCCGGTAAAGCCCGCTATCTCGTCGTTGTGGCGCTCGTAGAGGGTGACGCTGTGGCCCATGCTCTTCAGGAGTTTGTATTCGTTTGATACTACCGTGTCTTCCCCGCCGGGGAGGCGGTAGTGGTTGTGGACTAAGAGGAGGTTCATGGTTTGTGTAATTCCTGCTCTTGTGAGCAACAGATAAAAATACCAACCCGGTCATTATACCATGTTGACGGCAGGGTTGGTATGGTTTTGGTGTTTTTGCGATATTTGGTTGTATTATGGTGATATTGGGGTTGATCCTTTGCTACACGCGATCAAACTATTCTGTTTCCGTATTCCAGTAATGTATCACTTGGAAGATCCACTCTGTCACTCCAATACACACAGGTTCTGCTTTCATCTAAATGAACCTTCTCATACAACCCCGGCTCCGTCCTTAAAACTGAAAAGTCCGGTATTTCTGCCATATCTTCATTAAGGTCGTAAATGACTTCCTCTCCACCTTCGAAGACTACATGGAGCATATATCCATCCTGAGGTTCTACATTTTTTATCCTTGGTATCATCTGTTTCCTCTACAATGGTGGGAGTTTCACAATTTCCCGCGTTCGTTGACGTATCCGGAAGCCTTTGGTCTATTGAATCGTCTGAAGTTTGTCCTTCTCGTGAAGTTTTTCGCTTATCTTTTTCAGGTCGTATTCCGGGGCAAAATCTCTTGCAACACTTGTGATACGATCGATGTTTTCCGGGCTTTCTTCGAGTTCATCCGCGATCTGGGCATTGGACTTTCCTTTTTTCAGTTTTGTACAGATCTGCTCAAGGAGGCGATGCTCGATTCCGTCATTCCAGCCATCATTCCAACCATCATTTCTGCTTTTCTGTAATGCCAGATCATACGCTAAATATGACATCTTTACTCTCCTGTCCTTTCTTGCGGATATCACTTCCGCATCTATCCTTCGTGTCAGGTCGTTGTGGGCACCCTTGCCCGCCACATAGTTCAGTAATTCTCTTAATTCTTCACTTATTGTATCGTCCATGCCGCCCGCATTCAGAAATATCTTTCTCGTACGGTCTCCAAGTGAGTCTCCGGTCTCATGACAGATGTTCTCATATGTGTATTTTCGAAGCCCATGTCCGAAATAATCCCTCGTACATATGAAGATGATGTAGCTTTCCCTGAGGTCCTTGTACTCCATCCCTTTCGCCATCAGGTTTATATCAACATTTGCCTGATAGTATCTGCTTCTGGCAGCTATATCCGGTTCATCGTACGCCTGCATCTCCATATCGTATG
Organism: uncultured Lachnospiraceae bacterium; assembly: GCA_947166195.1. Lineage (GTDB taxonomy): Bacteria > Bacillota > Clostridia > Lachnospirales > Lachnospiraceae > NK4A144. The sequence goes on along the minus strand of CAMVDF010000167.1, from coordinate 2,566 downwards.
CTTTTGACATATCATCTTCCAGATACACATCCAGATACACGGCCCTTGAATCCGGTGTTGCCTCAAAATACTGCTCCGTGTTGCTGTAACTGATCCTGCCTATCTTTTTGTCAAGGATGATCTCCAGTATCTCCTTGCAAAGATCTATGTTTCGGGCAAGTACCGCCCCAAACATAAAGTTGTCAGCAAATGTCAGTTCTTCGATCGGTTTACTCATCTCTTTCCTCCTTTGAAGTTGTTTTTCGCAGGAGGGTTCTATACTGATGCCGGGACGCTGTCAGCGCATCTGTATCGGCATTTCGCTCCTGCTATTGGGTTTTGTGGTAATAGCATGAGCTTTTTGGGGCTTTGAGGGCCCGAGTGGCGGAACCGCCTTCATGCTAAGATGGGACTTTTCTTTGATGTCCCGGTTTGATGTGGTTTTATTATATCACTGATGGTTTGGGCGGGCAAATCACGGAGTTTGGGCAAAATCCGGTTGTATTATGGTGATATTTGGGGTTGATCCGCCTCTGTCGGGTCCATGCCTGCTATGGCGCGGGCATCTTCCTCGGACATGCCGCGTTTAATGCAGTTTTGATAAACCTGGAGGGTTTTCTGCTCGATTCCCTGTGATATTCCCTGCTCGATTCCCTGTGATATTCCCTGCTCGATTCCCTGTGATATTCCCTGCTCGATTCCCTGATTCAATATATCTTTTGCTTCATAATCCAGAATTTTTCCACCCATAATGGATTCTACCTCCTCTTTTACCTTTTTTGATCCTTTTGACAGGTTGTCCAATACCTTCTTTGACAGATCAAGAATTGCCCGTTTTTCGTACTCGTTGATCCCTCCGGCCCTGCATGTAGTATCAAGGTAATGTCGTATTTTCACATAATCCTGTCTGAGATGACTGAGCTCATCTTCCTCTATTTCCCCGTGTTTTCTATCATTTCTGATCAACACTTCAAAATTGAATATGTAAAACGGGATCAGAAAATCCAAGTCCTTTTTTATTATATCCTCAACCGAATAGTTTCCAAGTTTCATCACCGGTGCAGTGTATGAAACCGATCCTCCCGGGGTTGCTTTGGCACTCTATGTGATATTGCCTTACTCCCTCTTGGGTGTGATACGGTTGTATTATGGTGATATTTGGGGTTGATCCGCCTCTGCCGGCTCCATGCCTGCTATGGCGCGGGCATCATTCGGAAACGGTAACCGTAATGCTCTCTGCCAGTTTTTTCACTTTGGTTTCCGGTATTTTCAGGCATTTGGCTACTTTTTCCACAGAAACCCCCTCTTTTATCAACGCAACAGCAGACTCCTTCTTCTCTTTTTTTGCTTCTTTTTTTGCTTCTTTCTTTGCTTCTTTTACTGCCTCTTCTCTTTCTCTCGTATATATCATCTCAACCTTTGTCATATTTATTGTCCTCCTTATCCTTTCCGCGTCCTTTTCTTTGATCACTTTGTCTGCAAACGTATATATTCCTGTAAGGGTAAATACCTGTTTTTTTCTGTCCTCGATCTCTTCTGCAAGTTTGATCGCTGTCCTCACCGCTTTTTTCTTGTCTGCGTCACCGGAAAATGTAAGCGGAAAGATTATCAGTTTCATGAGCGTTTCGTCTTTTATTTCCTTTTCACTCAGACCGGATCTGATGTCTTCAAGCAATTCTTTTGGATCAAAATCAGAAAGAAAAGCCTCTGTTATGGATAATTTCAGGTCGCCCATATCAAGCAGCGGATCTGTTGTTCCCCTTTTTACATCCGCTGTGTATATCACTATTATCCTTAACGGTCTGTACTCCCCATATCTGGCAAATATCTTTTTTGTTATTCTTGCAGCGTATCCAAGGTATTTTGCCTTGTTTTCAGGCAGATATCTGCTCTCGTAATCTACAATAGCAAATGACCTGTCTTTTAGTGTCAACAGATTGTCCATCCTGAGCTCGTTGGCTTCGATTGCCGGAAGATCTGTGGGTTCTGCACTTTCTACACCGGGTACGTCAATTCCGTATACAGAGAATGACTTTCCCTTTAATTCTTCAGCAAGGATCTTTGAGGTTATATCCTTGTTCTGCCAGGAAATGCCTGTTTGACTTCTGCTTCTTTTCTTTTTCATTTTTCCTCCTTTGAAGTTGTTTTTCGCAGGAGGATTTCCTTGATGCCGTATGCTCTCAGCGCATCTGTAACGGCTTCTCGCTCCTGCTATTGGGTTTTGTGGTAATAGCATGAGCTTTTTGGGGCTTTGAGGGCCCGAGTGGCGGAACCGCCTTCATGCTAAGATGGGACTTTTCTTTGATGTCCCGGTTTGATGTGGTTTTATTATATCACTGATGGTTTGGGCGGGCAAATCACGGAGTTTGGGCAAAATCCGGTTGTATTATGGTGATATTTGGGGTTGATCCGCCTCTGTCGGGTCCATGCCTGCTATGGCGCGGGCATCTTCCTCGGACATGCCGCGTTTAATGCAGTTTTGATAAACCTGGAGGGTTTTCTGCTCGATTCCCTGTGATATTCCCTGCTCGATTCCCTGTGATATTCCCTGCTCGATTCCCTGTGATATTCCCTGCTCGATTCCCTG
>CAMVDF010000166.1 GCA_947166195.1 uncultured Lachnospiraceae bacterium | reverse complement strand
GGAAGAGAAAAAGGCTCTGCGGGCCCAGGCAAAGGAACTGAAAAAGCAGCAAAAAGCCATAGATGAAGCTGCGGCAGAGGATGAGGAAGAAGGAGGAGCGCTTTCGGTTATCCTTGTTACCGTGGTCATCGTCGTGATATGGCTTGCGATCCTTGCCCTTCTCATAAAACTCGATGTGGGAGGTTTCGGGTCAAATGTTCTCGCTCCCGTTTTGAAGAACGTACCCGTACTCAACAAGGTCCTGCCTGAGGGTTCGGTGAATACATTGTCTGACAACGAGGCAGGTGACGGCATAGCTGCCGGATATGAAAACCTGGATGAGGCCATAGACCGCATCAAGGAGCTGGAGACGGAGCTTGATCACGAAAAACAGGTGAACGACCAGGCTGAAGATACGATAGATGAACTCACGGCCGAGCTTGCCAGGCTCAAGACCTACGAGGACAACCAGATCGAGTTTGAAAAGATCAAGGACGAGTTTGACAATGAGGTGGTGTTCAACAGCAAGGCACCGGATATTTCCGAATACCAGAAGTACTATGAGCAGATAGATCCCACAAATGCCGAGATCCTCTACAAGGAGGTGGTCAGAAAGCAGGAGGTGGACAAGGAAGTAAAGGATTATGCCAAGGCTTATTCCTCCATGAAGCCCGCCAAGGCTGCAGCTATTTTTGCGAGTGAACCCTTAAGGAGCGATCTGGAGCTTGCCGCAAAGATCCTCGGTACCATGAGCGCCGATGCCAGGGGCGCCATCCTTGCCCAGATAGGCGATCTGGATGCCGATCTTGCGGGAAATATCACCAGGATCATGGAGCCTGAGGAGGACGGACAGTAGTTCCATAATAAAAACGGCATTTTTTTATTATTTTTTCACAAAACAGGTTAAGTTATCCCCGTTTCCGGCCGATAAACACTTTAGTTAGGTATGTTCCATGAAAAAAGAAAGGAGGATGACGATTTGACAACCCCGAACATTGCGGTAAACGACGCTTGGGGTACGATGATTTCAGGTGGAAGCACAGCAGCAAATGAACTGATACCGGAGACCGGGACCGATTTCATGTCGGTGATGGACAGAACGGTGAAAGGACAGCTGCCAAAGGCCGGAGAAACTGCAGGAGCCGGAGCAAAGACCGATACGGCAGACCGGACAGTCGCAGCAAAACCGGAAAGCAGGACACCTGAAAAAAAGACCGACAATACGGACAACAGTACCGGGCGTGAGAGCAGGGAAGCAAAGGTTCAAGGCAGGGATGCAAAAAAGACATCGGAAACCACCTCAAAGACAGAAGTAAAGGATGAGGTAAAAGAGGCAGTAGTCTCAAAGGCGGAGGAAGTAAAGATCTCGATCATCGAAGAACTCGGGATCACGGCAGAGGAACTTGAAAATGCCATGGAGATCCTGAATATCGGAACACTTGATCTTCTCGATCCGCAGACAGTACCGGAACTTGTATCAAAGATCTCGGGACAGGACATATCGGCAGTACTTACGGACGAGGCTTTATACACAAGCGTAAACGAGATCACCGGGATCATCAGACAGAATGTATCGGAACTGATGCAGAGCATCGATCAGACCGGTGAGGAATTTACAAAGACCCTCGAAATGATCAAAGAGGAGCCTCAGATACAGGAAGTCAGCCCCGATGTACAGGTATCCGGAAAAACAGATCAGATACCGTCTGAAAACGAAAATGGTTTTGAAAAAGTAAAGATCGAAGTCGAAAGCTCACTGAAGGATATGGTAAGGACCCCAGCGGAAGCCGATCCTGAAGAAAAGACCGAAACGGATGTGACCGAAAGGAAATCCGTTACGGGTGAGCAGGCAGAAGCGGGGCAGTCTGAAGAGATCACCGCAAAGCCCGAAGGGACGGGAAGGACCCGTCACGAGGACAGAGGTGAACATCACGATACAGATCCCAAAAATGAAAATGCAAATACTTTTGTTCAGAACCTGACACAGTCGGTAAATGAATCGATCGCAGGAACCGAAAGGACAGCAAGCTTTACGGATCCCTATGTGAGAGCGGAACAGATCCTCGAACAGATCGAAAGCAGCATCAAGGTCGGATTTCATGAAAATGAAACATCCATGGAGATGCAGCTGCACCCGGCAAGCCTCGGAAAGATCAATGTGAAGATCGTTTCGGCAAACGGAGAAGTAACAGCCCAGTTTGAAGCCCAGAATGCATCTGTGAAGGCAGCACTTGAAGGACATGTGGTCCAGTTAAAGAATACCCTGCAGGAACAGGGCGTCAGGATCGAAAGTGTGGAAGTGACTCTGGCCTCCCATGAGTTTGAACAGAACCTCATGCAGGGACAGGAACAGAATGCCGGAAATGCAAATGACAAAAAGGGCACAAGGATGCGGCGGATCAATCTGAATGATGATGAGGATGAGATTCCGGGCGTCGCAGGAACTCCTGAAGGTGAAGCCGAAAGGATCGCAAGGAGCATGATGGCTGCCAACGGAACTTCGGTTGATTATCAGGCTTGAGGGAAAGGAATGGTGATCAGATGAGCGTAGATGCTTCAATTCTGGACGGAAAAGTAACAAATAACATCTCAAATGCAAAAGAGAGCAAGGGAGCGGCAAAGGACGGGTCGACACTTGACAAGCAGGCTTTTCTCCAGCTCCTTGTGGCTCAGATGAAATATCAGGATCCTCTGGAACCGACAGACAACACCGAATATGTCGCACAGCTTGCTCAGTTCTCATCACTTGAAGCGATGAACAATATGAGCGAATCCATGGATCTGCAAAGAGCTACGGCTCTGGTGGGAAAGACCGTAACGGTCAGCTCCACAAATGAGACGACAGGTATAACCACAGAGGTCACCGGAACGGTCGATTATGTGACACATTCCGGAAACAAGACCTTCCTCACCATAAACGGAAACCAGTACAATGTGGATGATGTGAAACAGGTATGGGATGAAGCTTATGCTGAGGCCGACACGGTAGCAAATGCCTGGAGGGCAACCTACAGCCTGCTCCCCAAGGTAGACGGCATTGACAGTCAGAATGCGGCACAGTACAAGGATGCCATACAGAACCTTGTAACTGTATTCAACAGCATGTCAAGCTACCAGCAGTCCTTCCTGACAGATGATGAAAAGAACGGACTGGCGGCATATGTAGCAAAGCTGAAGGAACTTGGTGTAGAAATACAGACCTGAAACAGGGAGTGACTTTATTATGAAGATAAATCCAAACGGCTACTCCACAATTGAACAGGCCGCGGCGGCCTACCTTTCAGGGAGAAAGGAACCGTCCCTGACAGTTGAGATCGAACAGGAAGGCAGATCCTTTGCCGAGATTTTGAGTGAAAAATCGGGAAAGACAGAGGAAATCCCTTCGGTCAATTTCACAAAGCATGCGGCCCAGAGGCTCAATGACAGAAACATAGAGCTTTCGGAGGCACAGCTTGAAAGACTGTTCAACGGGACAAAGGAAGCCGGCGACAAAGGGATAAATTCATCGCTTGTGATGGTGGATGACCTGGCATTTATAGTAAATACAAAGTCAAACACGGTCGTGACAGCGATGGATCCCGGATCAAATGACAAAAATGTATTCACAAATATCGACGGAGCGGTGATAGCGTGATCGGACAGATCATAGGTACACGGATGTACCGGAAACAATAGGCGCATAATAAAAGAAAGAGGTACAAAACTATGATGAGATCACTTTTCTCCGGTGTGGCAGGTCTTCGTACCCACCAGACCAGGATGGACGTAATAGGTAACAATATAGCAAACGTAAACACCGTGGCATACAAGTCAAGCTCGGTGACCTTCCAGGATCTTCTTTATCAGACGACACAGAATGCTACCGGAGCAAATGCGGCGACGGGACGTGCAGGTATCAACCCCAAGCAGATCGGTCTCGGTGTTTCCACCGGCTCCATTTCAACAAATATCTCAACCTCGGGATCTGCCCAGTCAACAGGAAGCCCCTTTGACATCCGTATCACCGGAGACAGCTTCTTTGTGGTAAGTGACGGTAGCAACCAGTATTACACCAGGGCCGGAGCATTTAATGTTGATGCAAACGGAACCCTCTGCATGGCAACAAACGGCTACACAGTTCAGGGTTACGGCACGACAACAGATGCCACTACGGGCGAGATAGTCATCGATACATCAAACCTCAAAAGCCTTGATATCATGAGTGATGCAAATCTCATCTCCGATCCCGTGGCTACATCAAAGGCTTACATGACCGGAATCCTCGATGAAAACTCAGATTCACTCAAGACAACAGCCGGACAGGTTGTGGCAGTTCCCTTCATAGATAATCTTGGATACAGCTATTCGGCACAGTTCAAGATCGAGTATAATACACCGGGAATTCCGAATGGTGCATACAAGATGACAATGACGGATATCCTCGACTCTGACGGAAAGTCCATATTTGTTTATAATGCTGACGGTGGCGGACATATGAAAGGCGACGAGATGACAGCTGCCGACAAGCTGGCTATCCTCGAAAGCGTTGATATACTGACCACGGGAAAGAACAGCTCAATCCTGGTATTTGACACCTATGCAACTCCCGCGGATTCAAAAGCAACCGGAAAACTCACCTCGGTTCTTGCGGCAACCGGAACCCCTGCCTACAGCGCGACTGTTAAACCCAATACGGTAAACGGAGAGGATGTAGTTGGACTTGGAATCAATCTGAGCGTCCTTTCTCAGGATATAGCTGCCAATAAATTTACCGGTATCACAGGATTTGCAGGTATTAACGATACCAATAAGACCGCAATCTCACTGGATCTTTCCACCATCCAGAATATAGACAACAAGGGAACCTCCACCGTCAACGGCAAGAGAGGAAGCCTGACAAGCGATGCGGGCGCAGGCTGCAAGGTGGGTGACATGAGCGCCATTTCCATAGGACAGGACGGAAAGATCACCGCAACCTATACAAACGGACAGACAAAGCTTCTCGGACAGATAGCATCCGCAACCTTTGCAAATGCCTCAGGTCTTCAGAAGGAAGGAGACAACCTCTATGCGGCGACCCTGAACTCAGGCGAGGCTGTCATCAACGATATCACCGCAAACGGCGGCTCAATGAGCACCGGAGAGCTGGAGATGAGTAACGTTGACCTTTCCGCAGAGTTTACCGATATGATCACAACACAG
>CAMVDF010000165.1 GCA_947166195.1 uncultured Lachnospiraceae bacterium | reverse complement strand
AATTGTTTTCGGAATACTGTCCTATGACAGCACATTCCGACATCGTCACATCAATGGAAAACAGATCCCTTGCAATAACGGCTGCCAGCTCCTCGATGGATGCCGAGGCACTGAGTCCCGCTCCTGCCGGCATGTCACTGATCATGACCATATCATAGCCGCAGGGAATCTCATAACCCTTTTGCATGAAGGCCCAGAGAACACCCAGCTGATAATCATACCAGAGACCGTTGTCCTCGGGAGAAAGGCCCGTGATGTCGGCAGTGATGATCCCGTTATCGGGATAAGTCATATTGTACCACCTGACGGTCTTGTCATTTCTCTTTCTGGCAACCCCGTAGTTTCCCATGGAAAGTGCACACGGAAACACATGTCCGCCGTTATAGTCCGTATGCTCTCCGATCAGGTTGACCCTTCCCGGCGCGAAATATACTCTTATATCTCCTTCAGACCCGAATTTTTCCTTGAAACAGGCCATCAATTCATCTGTTACCGGCATTTATTTCCTCCTTCATGTTCACAGGCTTGTCATCAGGCTAAACAGCACAAGTATATACCTTATTCGCAGTTTTTTATTATACCATACGAAGCCCCCCATTTAAACCTTGCAGGCTTCATACCTTTAGGACAGAGGCCTCAGACATCTTTTTCTCCGAATAGATCACAAGAACATCTCCTTCTTTAAGCCTCATATCCCCTCTCGGGATCATCATGCGGTCATCCCTTCTGATCATCACGATGAAGCTTTTTCTTGAGATATCAAGGTCATCTATCCTTCTGTCGCACCAGGGGTGGCCGTAGGCAAGGATTATCTCCTTTAATTCCACCTTCCACTCGTCCTTGTAGGTCTCCGCGGCAAGTATCAGCATGTCACCGGCTTCAAGCCTCACATCTCCTGCAGGCATCAAAAAATGCTCATCTCTTTCAATCCCCGCTATGATCACATCCTTTGGAAGGTTCAGCTCCTTTATCGTCTTTTTGTTCCAAACACTTCCGATATCGAGTTTAACCTTGATGAAGCGTATATCGGCATCCTCGGTCTCATCATTTGCATGCTTTAACATGGTATACTGCTCCACGAAACCGGCGGAAATGATACCTGTAGGTACCGCCACGACTCCCACCCCGAGAAAGGCTATGATGGTGCCCAGAATCCTTCCCGCATATGTTATGGGGTATATGTCACCGTATCCCACCGTCAAAAGGGCTGATGCAGCCCACCAGATACCCGAAAAGGCATTTTCAAAAACATCAGGCTGGGCTTCATGCTCAACACTGTACATGCAAAGGCTCGAGGCAAGCATCAGCACGAAGATGATAAACATGGATGAAAGCAGCTGCTGCCCCTTGCTTTTTATTATACTGGTGATGACATTGAGGGAATCGTAGTATGCATTCAGTCTGAAAAGACGCAGGATCCTCACTATCCTGAACATCCTGAAGGCCACTGCTCCTCCCGGGAAAAAGAAGGGCAGATAATAAGGGAGGAAGGACAAAAGATCTATGATTCCTTCCGGTGAAAAAACATACTTCAGGACGGCCCGGCCGTTTGACAGATGCCGAAACCTGCCTCCCGCAGATATGATCCTGAGAAGATAATCAATGGCAAAAAACAGCACCGTCACATGCTCGATAACAAGAAGTGCGTTTCCGTATTTCTCCTTTATCGGAGCAAATGTATACATCACGCTCACCATCAGATTGATGATGATCGCCGCCACGCCGGCATAATCGTAGATGCGGCTTACGATGTCGGCGGTATAGCCCACCTCCACGATCTGGAATATCCTTTTTTGAAGCTTTTCACGCTTTGTCAGAGTTTTTCCCATTTGTTCTCTCTCTGGAATACCCCCGCAGCCTTTTGTGCCGCGTCCGTGATCCTTTCATCATAGCCCAGAAGCCTTAAAAGAAGGATGGCATTTTTTGACTGTGCCCTCCCCTCTTTCAGCACATACGAAAAATCTATATCATTTTCCCTGACCTCTTCCGAGAAATGATAATTTACAAAATAATCCTCCAGCATATAAGTGAGCTCATAATCATGTGTTGCCGCAAAGAGCAGGACATTGTCCCTTGAAAGGCTCTTTAATATCTGCGAGGATGCGGCGATCCTTTCTATGGTGTTCGTGCCGCGGAGCACCTCGTCGACAAAACAGATCATCGGTGCATCGGAGGACTCAGCCCTGTCGAGTATCCTTTTGAGAGCCTTGATCTCAACCATATAGTAGCTCTCTCCGGTCATGATGCTGTCCTTTATCGACATGGACGAATAGATATCAAACATGGGTGCACGGAAGCTGTCTGCGGCAACGGTCGCTATCGTCTGCGACATCAGACATGCAAGGGCCACGGATTTCAGAAATGTTGATTTGCCCGACGCATTGGATCCGGTCACTATGATGCCCTTTCCGGTACGGACATCCGAAGGAACGGGATTTTGCAAAAGCGGATGAAAGAGCCTTTCCGCCTCGACCTTCATTCCTTCACAATGTACCGGAACACAGAAATGATCAATACTCTTTCTGTAGGATGCTATGCAGATACATGCATCAAGCATTCCCGTCAGTTCAAAAAGTTCTCTGATATCGTCACGCTTGTCCCTGACTATGGCAAGCATTATATTGAATTTGATGAGATCGAGGTGAAAAAAGATCCTCAGATAATCAAGGACCATATCCAGAAATCCGCCTGTCATTCCTCTGCCCGAAAAAAGGATGAAGGTGTTGAAATTGAGCCCTCTCAGATCGTTTGTGAGTACATCTATCCGTTCGGTATATTCACGGGTTTTCGGGCACTTTATCTTCACAAGTTCCCTTGAGGATCTGATAAGCCTTGTGATATAGGCAAAGGAAACTATATATGGCTCTATGTCTCCCTTTCTCCTGAAATATGTCGCGACATTATAGATGAGAACAGCAAAAAACACGGGGAAGCCTATCACGGGTTTTGCAAAAACCGCGACAAGAGCAGCAGCCGCCAGGATTATGCAGAAAATATGTCTGAAGTTGTTGTCTCCCGAAACGCCGTCCAGATCGTTGAGATAATCTGAAACGGAGATCTTTCCGAGCCTTCCCATCTTTGCAAAGCATATCTGATATGCAAGTCTTTCATTTTCATTTTCCGAAAAGAAAGAAATGATCCCGTCTCTCTTTTTTATCTCCCCGACATCCTTTATCGGGCGTCTCAGGGTATCATAGAGGACCTCCTCTCCCGTCTGGGAAAGAGTGGTATCCATTGAAAGGAAGACCTCGTTCATGTCAAGATCATTCCATGTGATATCGTCAATGATCTGACAGTCCTTCCTGTATTTTTGATTGTTTCTGTGAAAATGTGTCAGACATTCAAATTCCTCCGGGGACAGTGATCTGTCAGATTTCTTCCCGAAGGAATTCCTCAGTTTTTCCTTTAATCTCTTTTTCCCTGCAACCTCGTCATATATACCTCTGATCAGCAGAAGTATCATGACAAGAGCTGCTATGGCAACTACAACTACGCTCATTTATTTCCTCTTCAAACCGGTACGGACTTTTTTTCCCGTCATCTGAGCCTGTCGGCAAGATCCTGAACATACGAATATATCTCCTTTGGATCCTGCCCTATATCAAAGTTTCCGTCCTCATACCTGATCACACCGTCGATCATGGTCATCTTCACATTCATCTTTGAGCCGGAGTAGACAATGTTCTTTGCAATGTTGTTGAGTGGCTGCATATTCGGGTCATGCAGGCCGATCCTGATGATGTCGGCTTTTTTTCCTTCCGACAGACAGTCGCAGTCGGAAAGCCCCATGGCCTTTGCTCCCCCTTTTGTTGCCATAATAAGAACATCCGTGGCATCAACTGCCGATGCATCCTTTTCATGAAGCTTTGAAAGCCCTGTGACCAGGAACATTTCACGGAACATATCAAGACAGTTATTGCTGGCCGGCCCGTCTGTACCTATGGCAAGGTTAATGCCCGCATCAAGATACCTGCTGATATCCGCGATCCCGCTTGCAAGCTTGGTATTTGATCCCGGATTCAAAACGATCGAAAGACCCTTTTTCCTGAATATGTCCACATCCTCATCAGACAGGTAAACACAGTGATATCCGCCGCCGCCATGATCAAAAAGTCCAAGGCTGTCGGCAAACTGTGTAGGTGTCAGACCGTATCTTTCGATACATCCCTGTACCTCGGACGCAGTCTCTGAATTGTGCGAAAAAACAGGTGCACTGTATTTGTGTGAAAGCGCGGAAAGTCCCGAAAGAAGTTCCTTTGAACAGGTATACTCCGCATGGTATCCAAGCATATATGAGGTCAGGCTGCTGCCCGAGTTCAGTTTCGTATAGTACTCCTCCTGTAGCTTTAACGACTGGGAAAAGTTGTTCATCCCTCCGACCTGAACACATCTCATGCCGCTTTCAATACAGGCTTCATCTATGATTTCCGGATCCAGATACATCTCAAAGATCGATGTGATGCCGGATGTCAGATACTCAAGTATGGCCAGCTTTGTACAGAATCTGATATCCTCCCCGGAAAGCTTTGCCTCCCTCGGAAAGATCTGTTCGTTTAACCATCTGTCAAGAGGAAGGTCATCTGCCATCGAACGCAGAAATGTCATCCCCGAATGGGTATGGGCGTTCTTGAAACCCGGCATCAGCAGATCTTTGTCAACATCGATCTGCCTGTCCCACTTTATATCATTATCCTTTTCCTTCCCGATGTAGGATATCCTGTCACCCAAAACCCAGAGTTCGCCTGATATGATACCGGTACCGTTTTCAAGCGAAAGGATCCTTGCGTTGTAAAATCTGATATTCATGTTAATGCCTTTCTGATCGAATCTGAAAAAGGCGGATAGAGTATCCCCCTGTCTGTTATGATGGCAGTGATGAGACTGTGGTCCGTCACATCAAAGGCCGGATTGTAATATTTTGCTCCATCAACGGTAAACGGACTCTCATACCACAGTGAACTGATCTCTTCCGGAACTCTTTGTTCTATCTTGATGTCCGAACCGCTTCTGCACTGCATATCTATAGTGGAATAAGGCCCCAGGACATAAAAGGGAATGCCATGATGCTTTGCAAGCACCGCAAGAGCACTTGTCCCTATCTTGTTTGCCGCATCACCGTTTGCCGCCACCCTGTCACAGCCTACAAGCACGGCATCTATCCTTCCCTCGCTCATACAAAGATTTGCCATATTGTCACAGATTACCGTTACATCAACACCCGC
>CAMVDF010000164.1 GCA_947166195.1 uncultured Lachnospiraceae bacterium | reverse complement strand
GTTTAGTTTTGATGAAAAGGGGGTATCATCATGATCATCAAACAACTTTCGATCTTTCTTGAAAACAGACCGGGAACCCTTGACGAGGCGCTCGCGATCCTCAAGGGAGCCGGCATAAACATCAGCGCCCTGTCACTGGCGGACACCTCGGAATTCGGTCTGCTCAGGCTCATTGTCGACGACCCCGACAAGGCAAAGGCGGCCATAAGACAGGCGGGCTACACATCATCCGTAAATGATGTGGTCTCAATAGAACTCAAACAGGAGGTCGGCTATCTTTCCGGCATTATCAAAAAGATCTCTGATGCCGGGATAAATGTGGAGTATATGTATGCATCCTCATCCTCATCATCAGGCGCATCCATGATAATAAAAACGGATAATCTTGAAAAAACTGGCTCAATTGCAGGATAAAAGGAGATCAGCATGAAAAAACAGATGTATATTTCCGGAAAGATGATAGGTTCGGTCATCTTTGAGATTCTGGGCATAGTGATACTCATATTCGGGATCAGGAGTACGAAAAACTATGACAATGCCGCTTTTGTTTCCTCGCCGGCAGACCTTACCGGCAGGCAGTTTGTGAAGGTTCTGATCACGGATTACATGGTCAAGCCGCACAGCGAGGTCAACAAAGAGTATTCCGACGGTATATGCGGTACCTATGTCAATCTTTTTGGGAAAGAATACAGTATCTACAATGTTTTACTTGATTCCGGCGATTATCTGCGTGTCCAGATCAGCGATCCCGACAAAAACATAGCTCTGGCTGCGTATAATAAAGGCTCCGGTGACGGTGTCGAGGTAGTTGCCAGAGTGCTTGATCTGAAGGAGATCAACTATCTGTGGTACAACGGAGTGCAGGGCTTTGACGCAAACACCCTCGTAAAGGACAAGACCGTGCGTGAGAGCGGCAGAAACCTGTACAAAAACAGTATCTATATCGGTGTATATCTGGCTGCTGTAGCTCTGTACGGGATAATAAGTGAGGCTCTGCTTGCCAGGAGTTTCAGGAGAAGAGAGGAATAAAGATGGGAAATCTTACAGTTACGATAACAATGAAGGACGGAGGAGTGATGAAGGGAGAGCTGTATCCCGATATAGCTCCCGTCACGGTGGAAAATTTCAAAAAACTTGCAAATGACAGGTTTTATGACGGCCTGACCTTTCACAGGATCATAAAGGGTTTCATGATCCAGGGCGGAGATCCGGAGGGAAACGGTACGGGAGGTCCCGGTTATTCCATCAAGGGTGAGTTTTCAACAAACGGATTTCAGAATGATCTTTTGCACAAAAGAGGAGTGCTTTCCATGGCGCGTTCCGCAGATCCCGATTCCGCAGGCTCACAGTTCTTTATCATGCACCGCGATGCTCCTCATCTTGACGGATCGTATGCATCCTTCGGCCTCATAACCGAGGGACTGGATGTGCTTGATGCGATAGCGGAGGTGGATACGGACTGGAATGATATGCCCAGGACTCCGCAAAAGATAGCTTCTATCAGAGTTGAATGATAGATACGGACAATATCTACCTCAAAAGGAGCGCCAGGAAAACGGTATCCATGGAGATACTCCCTGACGGAAGAGTACTTGTGAGGGCACCCTGGAGGATGCCTGAGGCACAGATCAGACAGTTCGTACTCAAAAATGAGGGCTGGCTTGAAAAACATCTTGAAAAGCAGAAAGAATCGGCAGGTGAGCCGGTGGACCGGCTTTCGATGGAGGAACTGAAGGAACTGGCCGAACTGGCATCAAAGGTCATACCTGAGAGGGTTTCTTATTATGCTGAAAAGATAGGGGTGACCTACGGACGCATAACCATCAGAAACCAGAAAAGCCGCTGGGGGAGCTGCAGCAGCAGGGGAAATCTCAATTTCAATGTGCTTTTGATGCTGACGCCGCCTGAGGTCATAGACAGTGTGGTTGTCCACGAACTCTGTCACAGAAAGGAAATGAACCATTCAAAGCGCTTTTATGATGAGGTTCTGCGGGTATATCCCGAATATCACAAGTGGAATAAATGGCTCAAAGACAATGGAAATGCCATCTTCAGAAGGATGATCTGAGAAAGGATCGCAGATGACGGAAAAAGAAGCCCGTGAAAAACTTGAAAAATACGGACAGGTACAGGTTTTGAGGTTTTTTGACAGCCTGTCCCCAAAAGAGCAGCAGGAACTTTTGGCTCAGATCAGTGAAACTGATTTTTCGGTCCTGACTGAAACCTCAAATGCCGAAAAAAAGGACGAAAGGGTCATTACCCCGATAAAGGTGATGCAGCTTCCCGAGATAGAGAAAAAAAGGGATGTCCTTGAGGAAAAGGGGCTTGATGCCATCAGAAAGGGAAAACGTGGAGCCGTACTGCTTGCCGGAGGCATGGGTACGAGACTTGGTTCCGAGGATCCGAAGGGAATGTATGACATAGGACTTACGAAACCCGTCTATATCTTTCAAAGGCTCATCGAGAATCTGCAGGATGTAGTGAAAAAAGCAGGGTGTCCCGTGCATCTCTTTGTCATGACCAGCGAAAAGAATCATGACAAAACCGTTTCGTTTTTTGAGCAAAAGGACTTTTTCGGATATCCGGGGGATCATGTTCATTTTTTCAAACAGGAAATGGTACCTGCCACGGATTACGACGGAAAGGTCTATATGGAGGCAAAAAACAGGATCGCAACCTCTCCGAACGGGAACGGGGGATGGTTTTCTTCTTTGGATGCGGCAGGTCTTACAGATGTAGTCGACAAGGAAGGTATTGACTATCTGAATATTTTTGCAGTGGACAATGTCCTGCAGAGGATCGCTGATCCCGTATTTTTCGGGGCGGTGCTCGAAAGCGGCAGCGAATGCGGATCAAAGGTTGTCAAAAAGAATGCAAGGGATGAGGCCGTGGGTGTGATGTGCCTGAAGGACGGACACCCGTCCATAGTTGAGTACTACGAACTTACTGATGAGCTGATGGATGAAAAAGATGAGAACGGTGATCCGGCATACAATTTCGGAGTCATATTGAATTATCTCTTTTCCGTGAAGGCTTTGAGAAGGATAGTAAATGACAGGATGCCTTTGCATGTGGTTGAAAAAAAGATCCCTCATATAGACGAAAACGGAGAGCTGATCAAGCCGGAGAAGCCCAACGGACACAAATACGAGAAGCTGGTGCTTGATATGGTTGAGATGATGGACAGCGGTGTTCCCTTTGAGGTTGTCAGGGAAAAGGAGTTTGCCCCGATCAAAAACAGGACGGGAAAGGACTCTGTTGAAAGTGCAAGGGAACTTCTGAAACTGAACGGTTACGAGTTGTGAGATTACAGGTGTAAGTATGGAACGGATCGATTATGATGAAATCTATTCCAGGTATCATGACAAAGTCCTTTATTATATAAAGGGCAAGGTTAGTGTGACTGAGGATGCCGAGGATATCTGCAGCGATGTCTTCACAAAGATCTATGAAAACCGTGACAGGTATGATGAAGGGCTGGCGGGGATTTCCACATGGATCTACAGGATAGCCCGCAATGCGGTCATCGATCATTACAGGACTCAGAAACCTTCTGACGAGCTTTCCGAGGAACTTGCCTCGATCGAGGATATCGAGGGTAATCTCCTGAAAAAGGAAGTGCTTGAGGAACTTGGCGAAGCCCTGAAAAAACTGTCCGAAAAGGACAGGGCTATAATAGTTTATCGTTATTATGACGGACTTTCACTCAAGGAAGTGGCGGAGAAACTTGATATATCTTACAGCGGCTGCAAGCTGCGCCATACCAATGCGCTTGCGTCACTGAGAAAGTGTCTGGAAGCAGGATATGATAAAGGATGAAATTTTTAACAGTCTTTTAGATTCGTGCAAAACCCCGGCGTTCATTTTTGACGAAGATGAACTGAGAAGCCGGGCTTTTTTGATAAAGTCGATCCTCGGGGACGGGATCAGGCTGTGTTTTTCGGTCAAGGCAAACGCCTTTCTGATACCTGCTCTCACAGATATAGTTGATTATTTTGAGATCTGCAGCCCCGGCGAATTTGATATATGCATGAAATATTCCGTGCCGCCCGAAAAAATGCTCTATTCCGGTGTTCACAAGGATCTCTGGGATGTCAGCAGGGCGGTTTCGTACGGCTGTGCCATAATAACTGCCGAATCAAAAAGGCATTATGAACTGATAAAAACCGCCGTAAAGGAGTCCGGAAAAAAGACCCGGGTGATATTGAGGCTTTCCTCGGGAAATCAGTTTGGAATGAGCGAAAAAGATATAGAGGACATCCTGGCAGATCCGGCAAAGGATGTGGATATTGCAGGAATACATTATTTTGCCGGTACAGGAAGGAGTAAACTGAAAAAACAGATTGAGGAGCTGGAAAAGCTTGATCTTTATCTTTCGGGAATAAGAGAAAGGTTTTCGGGGGATACTCCGTTTTTTGAATACGGCCCGGGGCTTCCGTTTCCGTATTTTGAGGATGAGGACCGTACGGATACGCTGCTTCCCTTAAAGGGACTGGCGCCAAAACTTCAGGATCTTTCGGGAAAATATACCGTGTCGATAGAAATGGGAAGATTTCTTGCCAGCAGCTGCGGTTATTATATTACATCTGTAAGTGATATAAAGACTTCAAAGGGCGTAAACTGGTGTATCGTCGACGGGGGTATCAATCATGTAAATTATCTTGGACAGATGATAGGCATGAAGGTTCCTGTGATCAGACATTTCTCCGGTGGGAAAAGGGTCGATGACGGTGACGGAGAGGTCTATTCGATCTGCGGTTCGCTTTGTACGATAAATGATGTTCTGGTCCGTTCATTTACCATGAAGGATCTGAAAGAGGCAGATGTGCTCCTTTTTGAAAATATCGGGGCGTATTCGGTGACGGAGGCGTATGGATTGTTTCTGAGCAGACCCTTGCCGTATGTGTATATGCTAAAGGACGGGAAATTGAAAAAGTCCCGTGAGCTGACCGAAACCTGGGATATAAACATGGGATGGAGATGACAGGGGGACAGTCCCCCTGTCATCTTTTTTGTTTTTCAAACCCTCGCTGCCCGGCCGCACTCGCGCTCAGCGCTCGAAAGCACGGCCCAAAATCGTCCACTGGACGATTTTGCCCAGCGTTGCTTCGCAACACTTCGTTACGAGAGTTTGATCTGCATTTATGTATATATAATAATTCAGGGAAGGGCTGAAGCCCTTCCCTGAATTATTATGGAGCCGAAGGGGATCGAACCCTCGACCTCAGCGTTGCGAACGCTGCGCTCTCCCAGCTGAGCTACGACCCCGTAAACAACCCTATCATAACAGATTT
>CAMVDF010000163.1 GCA_947166195.1 uncultured Lachnospiraceae bacterium | reverse complement strand
ACTCCGAAAAGAGGCAGGTAGCAAAAGAGAGCATACCAGATCACGACCGGCAGTGTCATCAGATTCAGTTGTCTGCTTTCTTTCCTGTTTTTCGTTTTCACAATATCCTACTTCATTTCTTCTTCAATACCCAGTGCACTGTAGGGAACAAACACGTCAATGAAGCCCGATGCAAACTGTCCTACGGCATAGGGTGAATATTCCGCATATATACCGTCCTTATCATATCTGATTATCATGTCAAAGGATGCGATATCCTCAAATCCCTGCTTCATTTCCTTTTCAAGAGAGGGATCATAGCTTTCATAATACTTGTTGTCCCCGCTGTTTTTCCAGTCATCCATGGAGTACTGCACTACTATATCCCTGAACTCCTTTTCACTCCCCTTGAAAAGATCCTTCATTGAGACCTCTTTTCCGGTACCGGTATCAAAGAGGATATGCCTGATTCCCGGCATACCGTGGGCGCCTCCGTAGTAGGCATAATCATCAAGCGAGACCTCCACGTGATGCGATCCGATCTTTTGTGCAGTCCCAAGGTTTACGTCATAACTGTAGGCGGGGCACCATGCATCGGGATCATCAAGGTCATACCAGGACTCCTCCCCGAATACATCATTGTGTGCCGTTTCCTTTGTATCCTTTGCAAAGCCTGCCATATCATCATAGATCTTTTGCAAAGCCTCATTCATGGCCTTTGCATTTTCCACTTCATCATAGAAATAAAAACGGTCCCTTGTTGATGTAAAGTACCTGAAATCCTTCTCCGTCTCCGCTTCCTTGTCGGTCTCAATGTATCCAAGATCGGCAAAATCCGCATGACTTTCCTTTGCGCCGGTGACGACCGTATCGTCATCAAAATCCGTTCTGTTCATATCCACGGCTCTCCAGCTGATATCTCCGCGGGTCTTGCTTTCCTTTTCATCATCAAACCACAGATAATAAGCCCGGCTGCCCTTCACGTTAAACCCCCAGGGAGCTGCAGCACCCCCGGGTACCGAAGGATCAATGACACCACTTAAAACCGGGATCTCGAGAACAGGCTGTCCGTTCAGGTCCTTATTATCAAGCTCCTCTTTTTTCTCCCTGAAAAATTTTTTCGTCTTCGGGGTTCCGTCCGGATACTTTTCCTCTATGCAGTAATAGAAATATCCGTCCTTTATGAAAAGAGGTTCAAATCTTTCACTGACACTCGTTCCCTCCCATATCGGATGAAAGATACCTGTCTTTACATTGAACACTGTACTCTGGAGGCTGCTCACCCTGTTGCTGGTGCCGTATTCTTCCCTGCTTTGAAGCAGATAGGTGTCATCCGCTATGAACCATTCCCCTCCTTCGGCGGCAGGTGAGACAGAGTATATCTCATCCCCCTTGCTGTCAAAAACGGATACCGTATTGTCTTCCGTATTTTTCCTGTACATCTGCCCCGACTTTGCCAGATCTCCGGGGATGAAAGACATATAATCGATAACCGCCATGCTCTTTCCCTTGTAGGAATCCAGAAACTTTTTCATCCTCTCCGTCTCCTGATCCCTGACCGTTTCCTTTTTTTCCGGATCAAAATACCATACGGGATACTCGTCGTTTGTTCCATCATAGTAGTCATAATAAAAACGGTCGTTGTATGCCGCCATATGATAGATGCCTGTATCATCCGGAAGCGACAGTTCAAAGCTTCCGTCTTCATTCTTTGAATTCCAGTAATAAAGAGTATGTTTCATATGCCCGTCATTTACAACGGCATAGAAATGATCACCGTCACCTCCCGCAAACTCAATAAGTTCATCCTCCTCCGTACAGCGGAGTATCTGATCCGTTTTATCATCATCATTAATGAAGAACACATTCTTTTTTCCGGCAAGGAAACGGTCTTTGTATTCCAGTTTTTTCGGATCAAAGGCTTCAGACTCTTTTGCCTGCTCTTCCTTTGGCTCATTTGCACTTTCAGAAACTGACGCCGCTGTTTCACCTGTGTTTTCCTCAGCCTGCGCCGTTTCGTTTTTCACGGGTTCCTCAACTGTCTTCCCTTTTTTTCCGCATCCCGAAAGCACCGACAAAACAAGTGCTGCCGTAAGCAGTGCTCCCAGGATCTTTTTTGCAGCCGATCTGTTTTTCATACCTTCAATCTCCTTCTATCCTGATGTCCGTGAGTGCGACCTGGTCTCCCGAAAGCGCCACGTATACATCCTTTGCCCCATCCTTTATCGTGACGGTCTCCTGTATCGATATTCCCAGGTTCTCCGTTGTCAGTATCACACGGTTTCCTCTTTTGATGATGTCTATCTCACATTCCATTCCGGCTTTGTTTTTTGTCTTCCATGACTCCCAATCCTCGAAATCATCCTTTTTCAGAACGAAATGGCTTTCGGCATATTCGTTCGATCCGTTGTTCTCTCCGTTGAGCTTGATCAACTCATACTCGTGATAGCCCTGTCCTCCTACCTTCATATCATCGGAGGAAAAGATCAGCACATAGGGACAATGCCATACCAGATGGGCTGTGGGAAGGCTCATGGTATGAAACTTCAGGATCAGCCTGTTCTTTACCGGTATACCTGGAGTGGATGCCGATCTGGATCTGTCGATCTGGATATTGGGAAGATCGCTTTCCATCCTGTCAATATAGCTTATGATACCCGCTATCCTTCTGATATCCCCGTCCTTTGTTACCTGTCCCGTCTTTTCAACATGTATGTCGCTCAGGCTGCACCACTGCCCGGTGAGCGCCACATAGGAGGATCTGGTAGAATCCTGGAGGGCAACCGTTACAACGGATTCTTTTTTTGGTCCGGCAAGCCTCAGTAGCACATGATCCTCATACCTTCCTGCGATGATCTCGTATTTTGCGTCCTTGACAGATGAGACCTCCTCATCCCTGTCATTTACTTCAACCTCCATGTTTCTGGCACCCGTCGATATGATATGCCCGTCAAACCAGACTTCTCCGTATTCCAGATAATTTGTGGCCCTGATCAGATGCACGCTGTCATGCACCCTCGAATCAAAGGAATCATAGAGCACAAGAGACGGTCCGCCTCTTTTTTCACTGTCCTCATCACAGGTACAGCTGAAGGTGATCCTGATGATCTCCTGCGTGATGTCCACACCCTTTGATATGCTCTTTCTGTATTCTCCGCATTCAAGCACAGGATTGGGAAAATTGTCATCCTCTTTTTCGATGGCAGCCTCCTCTCCTTTTTTTGCCTCATCGTCCATTATCTCGACCATGATCCTTGCAAAGTCCGGATCATATTTTGATCCTGCCTCCTTCACAAATTCCTCCCTGATCATGGCCGGTGGGAATGGATCACGGTTTTTCTTTTTGGAATCCATTTCCTCATAGGCATCCGCGACCGATACGATCCTGGCGATCTCCGGTATCTCCTCTCCCTTTCTTCCATCGGGAAAACCCGTCCCGTCATATTGTTCATTGCTGTACATCGCAGGTATCCTGAGTTCGGGGAACCTTGTGATATTGGAAAGTATCACCCCGCCGGTGATGGATTTCTTTTTTATTATCTCCTGATCCTCTGCTCCGTAGAGGTCATACTTTTCCATTTCCTCATCGGAAAAGCCGGACAGTCCCACATCCTGAAGGAGAGCGGCATGGTAAACAGCATAACAGTCTGAAGGATCCTTTCCCGCTTTTTGTGCGATCATTTCGGCCCTTTTTGCAACTCTGACGGACCGTCCTTTTCTGTAGATATCCCTGGCCTCCGTTGCGTCTGCCAGAGCTGTTGCGGTCTCCTCGAAAAGCTCCCTCAGGTTTCTTCTTTCCTCATCAAGTCCCGATATCTCTGCCCTGTGAGCCCTTTCCACGGAATCATTGATGTCAAAATAAGCAAATATATACAGCGTTATAGCCACCAGCACCATGGCAGTGTTCACAAGAGACAGCCCGTAGGCAAATATCTGTATTATGGCTGCAACGATGGGAACCGTGATGAAAATAACCAGGGAAATGAAGATGCTCCTGTTGAAATGCTTTTTGTACTGCAGTATGACGGAAAGCTGTATGAGCGGCGCTATGACCGGCACTATATAACACAGCAGGAACAGAGGCTCCCTGTGATACACATTGTTTTCGTCTATGGAATAGATGATGTGGGTGAACTGTGAAATGATGATGAGCATCATCCCTGCAACCGACATCCAAAGCGTGACATCAAGCCTTTTTGGCAGGACCTTCATCTTTCCTTCATTTTGGAGCAGATCGCTCACGTAGAGATTGAAGGCAAAAACCATCCCGGATGTCATGAGAAATACGATGAAATTGCTGAGCCTGACCATGACATAGGCTGTGGCATCTCCTCTTCCCGCATAAATGTATGCAAGCCTGTCAAAGCTGACCAGAAACATTGCCGTCAGCTCCATCAGGACAAGCACGATCCTCCTCTTTTTTGTCAGTGCCTTTGCCAGGACAATGAGCAGCGCCAGTACTCCGCAGACTCCGCTCAGGCCCAGCATGATATTCAGTTGATGATTGACGGTAAATTCCCACATCTCTTTTGTCACCCTCTGACTGTCATCACTTGTGCATCACAAAAAAATCCTTCAGCTGCTTCAGCAGCTCTTCCCTGCTTATCGTCTTCAGGAAATATCCCTCGGGCCGCAGGGCCACTACCTTCATCACGCTCTCCTTGTCACTTTTTCCCGTCAGGAACATGACCGGTATGTCCTTTGTCTCCAGATCGCTACGCAGCATCTCCAGTACCTGTGGCCCGGATGTCACCGGCATCTCATGATCGAGAAGTATCAGATCCACCTTGTTCTTTCCCAGCCACTTGATGGCCTGCAGGCCCGAATTGGCCATGGATACCTTGTATGAACCCTTCAGCCAGTCCCTGACAAGACCCAGGTAGTTCGGATCATCGTCCACGACCAGGATGCTTTTTCTGAGCTCACCCGAACCGAGCTTAATAAAATACGACCGGACAGATCTCATATAACTTTCATTATCAAAGGGCCGTACAAAGGTCTCAAATATCAGATCGTTCGGGATGTGGTCGTAGATATGGACGGCATCATTCTTTTCACAGATGAGTATCATCTGATTGCCGCTTTCCTCCATCCTGTCGGTCAGATAGTGGAGGATCTCTTTTTCGTTGTTTGTGATCTCCTCCGAAAAAAAGGTTATCAGACTGTTTTCATCCCAGTTTTTGTTTATCTCATCAACAGAGCATGGAACATATACACAGGTTATATCGTTATCCCTTATCTTTTTCAGGATCGCACGAACCAGAAATGTTTCACATGACTATGCTGAAACGCTCACCATCGACTTCAATAATCTTTCTCAATCCGGC
>CAMVDF010000162.1 GCA_947166195.1 uncultured Lachnospiraceae bacterium | reverse complement strand
GCGCTCGTAAGCGCGGCTCAAAACAGGCCGCCGGCATGTTTTGCAACTGAGCTACGACCCTGCAAAGTGTGACAGGGGGACAGTCCCCCTGTCACATCAAACATTATAACATATTATCAGGCTGCGATAAACAGATATGTTTTTACGATGAGCAAAACCACAAAATATAGTGTATAATTGATATGGCAATACTAAAACAGGGGTATCACCCCGAAGCTGAACGGATGAAGAAAAAACAGAGGTGAAAATGTTTTCAAAACTTGTAAAAAAATACAGATATTCATATTTTCTCGTGTGTGTTATAGCGGCTCTCATAATGCTTTTGAACATCCTGATCCCGCAGGTGCTTTTTCTGACCTCTGCGGTGGTAGTTGTTATAATTGATTTCGGATTATGCGTATCAAGCATTACACTCGTAAGGAGAGAGGGCGTAAAAGGTAAGAATTTTTTTGGAAATATCTTTGCTGCTTCGTTTACAGCTGCTCTGTTTTTCTGCCTCATAGTGGAAAATCATGAAAAATTCTTCGGACAGTTCGGAAAGGCTTTTCTGGTTATCTTTAATTACATCATCGCAATGATAATCTCCGTATGTATCGTTGGATTTGCAGCTGCAAAGCATATGCCGGCCTATGACAAGGATTTTGTCATCATTCTGGGGTGCTCCATCAGAAAAAACGGCGGTCTGCTGCCGCTTCTTCGGGGCAGAACGGACAGAGCCATAAAGTTTGCATGGCAGCAGGAGATAGCCACGGGAAAACAGGCAAAATACATTCCTACAGGCGGACAGGGAAAAAATGAGATCATGAGTGAGGGCTCAGCCATGGAAATGTATCTCATTTCTCATGGAGCAGAGGATTATGAAGTCCTGGCGGAAAAAAAGGCTGCAAATACCTGGGAGAACATGGTTTTTTCAAAGGAGATCGCCGAAAAGCAGAAGACTTCATACAAAACCGCATTTGTAACAACCAATTATCATGTTTTGAGGTCCTGGATGATAGCAAAACGTGCAGGGCTTGATACTGAGGGACTTGCAAGCAAAACGAAATGGTATTTCTGGCCCAACGGATTTGTCAGAGAATTTATCGGAATTTTGTCCATGTATAAGCTTCAAAATATCATTGCTGTAATATTATGTATTTTAATTTCATTTTTGATCTGATTTTTCAGACCTTCAGATGCTCTTTTGGAAGAGATTTCGGTTCACTATTCGTATAATTTATTAAAATATCCCTTTTTTTGGCTTCGTAATACCCCGGAAAGTCCTGTTTGATCCGTCTTCGGACACAAAAATAACGGCCATCGTCAATCCTGAATTCACAAAAAAATTAATTGGTAATAATAAAAATGCTGTAAGAATTGAGTGTTTTTATTATATCCGGATCCGTAAACAGCGGATGAAACAAATCTTTTAATGGGGCGCGTTTCACGATTTTTTGCCCCGGTTTTCATTTTACCTGTGAAATCCCTACGGGAGTAATCCGGCCTGTTTCAGACCGAAAAACCGGCTCCTGAAAAGTGTGCTTCTTTCCGGAAAAAATGAAAGAAAAACCATGAAAAAGTACCGGTATTCATTTTCTGAATTGAATTTTTGGGCGTTTTTTTGTGTTATAATCTGTTTATGTTGAGATCGAAAGGAGAAGAATATGTCGATTCTGGTTACTGGTGGTACAGGCTTCATCGGAAGCCATACGGTTGTGGAACTCATAAATGCCGGCTACGATCCCGTCATAGCCGATAATCTCTTTAATTCAAAGGAAACGGTTGTTGACAGGATAGAAAAGATCACGGGAAAGAGACCGCGCTTTTACAGGGTGGATATCCTTGATGAAAAGGCTCTTGATGAGATATTTGAAAAGGAGGATATCGAGGCTGCAATTCACTTTGCGGGCTACAAGGCAGTCGGGGAGTCTACACAGAAACCCATAGAGTATTATCACAACAACCTCGAGAGTACTCTGACACTATGCAGGGTTATGAGAAAGCACGGGGTGAAAAAGATAGTGTTTTCCTCGTCGGCAACGGTGTACGGGGAACCGGCTTTCATACCGATAACCGAGGAATGTCCTCTCGGAGAGACCACAAATCCATGTGGAGCCACGAAATCCATGCAGGAGAGGATCCTCACTGATATTTGGAAAAGTGATAATGAGTGGAAGGTGATGCTGCTGCGCTATTTCAATCCCATAGGAGCACATGAAAGCGGACTTATCGGCGAGGATCCGAAGGGCATACCCAACAACCTCATACCCTACGTTGCAAGGGTTGCTGCCGGCAAGCTTGAAAAGATCCATGTATTCGGCGATGATTACGACACAGAGGACGGAACAGGCGTCAGGGATTATATACACGTGGTGGATCTGGCAAAGGGCCATGTGAAAGCCATAGAGGGGATGAAAAAATATGACGGCGTGAGGATATACAACCTTGGCACCGGAAAGGGCGTCAGTGTCCTTGAGATAATAAAGACCTTCGGTAAAGCCTGCGGAAAGGAACTTCCGTATGTCATCGATCCCAGGAGACCCGGGGATGTGGCCGTAAACTATGCGGATCCTTCAAAGGCTGAAAGGGAGCTTGGCTGGAAAGCCGAAAAGACGCTGGAAGACATGTGTGCCGACTCCTGGAACTGGCAAAAAAACAATCCCGACGGCTACAAATAAAGTGGGACAGGGGACGTATCTCTGTCCCGCTTTTATGTCAACTAAAATAAACTGCGAATAATGGTTTTTCATAACGAATATAATTAACATAAAGATGGGACAGAGAAACGTCCCCTGTCCCAAAAAATAAAAATGGGACAGAGAAACGTCCCCTGTCCCAAAATAATTTGTTATCTGGAAGAACGAAGAAATCCGAAAAGCGGTTTTTTTGCAGGGGCAGAGGCGGAAGGCGTCTCTGCCTTTGCTGCGCCCGCGTCCTTGTAGGACAGGAGAGCTTTTAACTGCGATATATCATCCTGCGACAACTGGCCGCTTTCGATATAGCTTGAAAGGAGAGCTGTGATGTTGCCTCCGTAAAATCTCTTCAGGAAGTTGTTGCTCTCATATCTGATATATTCTTTCTGGTCTATCGTGGGTGTATACACGAATACCCGTCCGCTTTTTTCGTATGAGAGAGCGCCCTTTGTGACAAGCCTTTTGATCAGCGTCTGAACGGTCTTGGGGCTCCAGTCGCTGTTTTTCAGAACTTCATCCGTGATCTCGTTTGTATTGATGGGAGCCATTTCCCACACAACCTTCATTATCTGGAATTCTGCTTCGGAAATCTGCGGCATCTGTGACATTTCATCTACCTCCGGCAAAGAAACAAAAACATTCCTACACCCGTAGTGTACATTTGGGACGGGAAAGTGTCAAGAAAAAATCAGAAAATGCAAAAAATGCCTTCTAAATCCTATCCCTGTAATAAAGGCCATTTTAAATAAAATTCAAAAAATACTGCCGTGATCAAAAATCGGAAAATCAGCTTCAAAAACCCTCTTTTTTCATCAAAAAACCCCGAATTTTCCTTGAAAATTAATACAAAAACTGAATACTGAACCTGAAATTCGCCGATTTCCGTTCCGTGGAAGAGTACCTGCGGTTTTCGCGTCACCCCTCCAAAAACAATTCAAAATGATCCCTCTTATTTTTGTAGGAAGAATCACACAAAAAAAGAAAAACGCTCTGAAAAATCCATTTTATGCAGATTTCAATTTTCCGGCACAAAAATCCCCGTCCTCCCTGACGGCCTGCCGCAGAGGACCTGAAAATACCAAATAAAACCATTTAATAACCGAAAATAACACGTGTAATCCCGTGCGCATCAGCCCCGGATCAACCCGGAATCCGGCCCGAAAACCGGTCAGAAACACATCAAATCCCTCTGAAAAACCACGAAATTTAATTCCGAAACTGAATAGTACACCTCACAATGATAGGATGCAGTTTAGCGACGTCTTTTTCCGACCATTCTGATGTACTGGAGCGGGTGATGTACGTTGCGTAGGACGCGGATGCAGTTTAGCGATGCCCTTTTTCGAGCCGTCCTGATACCGGAAAGCGCTTCGTTTTCAGGGTCGCAGGTACATGGATGTACCTGCGAGGCCGCATGAACACGGATGTGAATTGCGGCCGACCCGTGACTTACGCATAGCCTGCAGGCGCTTTCCCGGCATCATAGGCGAGAAAAAACAGGCGAGCAAAACAGCATCCGCGTCCCCGATCAACGGAAATATCACACTTAAAAAAATGAACTACAGCATCCGCGTCCCCCAATAACAAACATATATAGATTAATGAAAAAAAGACCGCGGCAGAAGCCGCGGTCTCCGGTCAAAATCCAAAAACCATTCGTATTATTCGTATTATTCGATTGTAAGTATATCCACGAATGCAGTAACCTCAAAGATCTCCATGATCTCCTCACTTACATGGGTTACCTTCATCCTTCCGTCCTGCTTGTTGATCATCTTCTGAGCTGACAGAAGAATACGAAGACCGGCAGAAGAGATATACTCAAGCTTGGAAAAATCAAATTCAAGTTCCTTTATTCCATCGAGAGCACCCTTGAGTTCCTCTTCAAGCTGGGGAGAAGTTGTGGTGTCAAGCCTTCCCTCAAGACCTATTGTCATTTTTTCACCGGCTGCCTGTTTGTTGATGTTCATTTTCTTTCCTCCTTAAAGTTAATGAAGTTTTTGCTGCTGTTCAGTAAAGTTAAAACTTTTTGAATAATTCAAGATCCACCTTGCGGTCTCTGATTCCGACACGGACATCATCCGCAAGATTTGCAATGATGGATTTTTCAAGCTCGTCCCATTCAGCCTCATAGGACTCCTTTTTTTCTTTCACCAGATCCCGGTACTCCATCAAAGACCAGATCTGATAGCCCGCCATGGGATTTGAGGCGCTTGACGGGTCGAGGGCTGCATTATTCATGCCCATCATCAGAATGTCATAATCGGTCAGATTGTCGCTCAGGTCATCCTCCATCAGAGCAAGTTCGATGACATCGCGGATCTTTCCCATCACACCTTTTGCAAGCTCGTTTCTTTTTTTTGTTGACAGGGATATCAGTCTGCTGCGCTTTTCCTTGTCCATTTCAGTTTTGAGCTCAAGACGGATGGATGTCCCGGACTTGCCGTCTTCGATCCAGAAGAGTGCTTCAAATTCGCCTGCAAGCTCTTTCAGCATGCCTATGGTTTCTTCGCACATCAGGCGAAGCCGCATGGCCTGCTTTTTGTCAAATCCCGTATAGCCTGCATACTTATCAGCCTGGACCAGAACATCTGACAGACCCTCACCCCGATTGTTTATGTGTATCCTGTCTGTCTGCATTAATTTTCCTCCAGAGTTTTTATTTCCGTAACAGTATACTGTATTTTTTCAAAATAAACAAATACTTTTAGCCCTTTTTGCTCCGGAATC
>CAMVDF010000161.1 GCA_947166195.1 uncultured Lachnospiraceae bacterium | reverse complement strand
TTTTTTGTATTCCTGACGTATGCGTTTGATGACACCTTTTCCCACCACATGGTTTGGCAGACAGCCAAAGGGCTGGGTGCAGACAATATTGTCCACTCCCATATGGATGAGCTCGAGCATCTCACCCGTCAGGAACCATCCTTCGCCGGTCTGGTTTCCGATGGACACTATCCCTTCCGCCAGAGCGACGATATCCCTGATGTGGGAGTGGGGCGAAAAGTGGTAGGAGCGGGCCAGCTCTCTGGAGGCGGTCTTTCTCATGGTCTCTATGGCCTTGATGCCAAGCAGGGATATCCGCTTTGTTCTTGCCGAGGTTCCGAGTTTGTCTGATTTGTACACCTGATTGTAAAAGCAGTAGAGCATGAAATCCAGCAGATCGGGAACCACCGCCTCTGCTCCTTCGTTTTCAAGCAGATCCACCAGATGGTTGTTTGCCGCGGGCATGAATTTCACCAGGATCTCACCGACTATGCCTACACGCGGTTTGACCATCCTTTCATCTATGGGCAGATCGTCAAATTCCCTGACTATCTTTTTGCAAAGCCTCTTAAAGCGCGAATAGGATACCGAACCGCTTGTAAGGAAATTCAGGCATTCGTTTGTCAGCTTCCTGTGAAGGGAATTTGCGGAGCCGGGCCTGATCTCATAAGGGCGCATCCTGTACAGGCATCTCATGAAAAGATCCCCGAATTCCGCGGCATAGGCAAGTCTGATCAGCAGCCCGAAATTCAGCTTAAAGCCCGGATTCGGCTCAAATCCCGACATATTGAGGGATATCACGGGAACCTGTTCCATTCCCGCCTGCTTCAATGCTCTCCTGATGAAGGCAACATAGTTTGTAGCCCTGCATCCGCCTCCGGTCTGGCTCATGACCACAGCGGTATGATCCAGGTCAAACCTGCCGGAGAGAAGGCTTTCCATGATCTGTCCCACTACCATCAAAGAGGGGTAGCAGGCATCATTGTTCACATATTTGAGTCCCACATCCACGGCTACATGTCCGTCATTTTCCATGACCTCCAGATTGTAGCCTGCGGCACGGAAGGCAGGCTCCAGGAGATTGAAATGGATGGGTGACATCTGGGGGCAGAGGATGGTATAGCCTTGTCTGTTCATCTCCTCGGTATATATGACTCTCTTGTTTACGCTGCTTCTGATCCTGCGCTTTACATCCTTCATCTCCCTGACCCGGATGGCAGCCAGAAGGGAACGTATCCTGATCCTTGCGGCACCGAGATTATTTACCTCGTCGATCTTGAGGCAGGTATAGATCTTGTCCGCACTGTCAAGTATCTCCATTACCTGGTCCGTGGTCACCGCATCGAGACCGCAGCCGAAGCTGTTTAACTGTATGAGATCCAGATCGTCGCGGGTCCTGACAAACTGTGCTGCGGCATAGAGCCTTGAGTGGTACATCCACTGATCCATGACCCTGAGGGGACGGTCCACCTTTGCAAGATGCGATACGGAATCCTCGGTGAGCACTGCCACACCGTAGGAGGTGATCAGCTCCGGTATTCCGTGATTTATCTCCTGGTCGATGTGATAGGGACGGCCGGCAAGCACTATGCCGTGCCTGTCATTTTCCCTCATCCACCGTATGGTTTCCTCGCCCATCCGCCTGATATCCTCACGGGCTCTTTTCTGTTCCTCCCAGGCCTCGTAGGTCGCACTTATTATGCTGACAGGCTCTATCTCGGGAAAGGCCTCAATGAGCCTCGGATATATGTGTTCGGGATCGTCAAAGGCGATGAAGGGGTTTCTGAAATCTATGTCCCTCAGGGCCAGGTTTTCGACATTGTTCTTTATGTTTTCGGGGTAGGAGGTGACTATCGGGCAGTTGTAATGATTGCCCGCATCCTCAAACTCGTTCCTTTCGTAAAAGAGGGAAGGATAAAAGATCAGTCCTATGCCCTGGTTTATCAGCCATTCGATATGGCCGTGGACCAGTTTTGCCGGGTAGCATTCCGACTCCGAAGGTATGGATTCTATACCCAGCTCATATATGGCATGGGTAGACGGGGGAGACAGTACCACCGTGAATCCGAGCCTCGTGAAAAGTGTGAACCAGAAGGGGTAGTTTTCGTACATATTGAGGACCCTGGGGATTCCGATCCTTCCAAAGGGCGCTTCATCGGCGTTTAGCGGAGTATAGCCGAAGACCCTCTTCAGCTTATAATCAAAGAGGTTCGGAACATCGGTGTTCGTCTTTGGCTTGCCGGCACCCTTTTCGCAGCGGTTGCCGGAGATATAGGTCCGGCCTCCGTTGAAGCGGTTGATGGTGAGCCTGCAGTGGTTGAGGCACCCCTGGCATTTTGCCATGGAGGTGGTAAATTTCAGTTCGTTGATGTCCTTTATCGAAAGCATGGTGGATTCTTTTCCCGCCACATGTCTTTCCTTTGCAATGAGGGCTGCACCGAAGGCACCCATGATACCTGCGATGTCGGGACGGATGACCTCAAAGTTTCCGATCTTTTCAAGAGAGCGGAGAACCGCGTTGTTGTAAAAGGTTCCGCCCTGGACCACTATGGTGGAGCCAAGGGATGAAGCATCCGACACCTTGATGACCTTGAAAAGGGCGTTTTTGATGACGGAATAGGCAAGACCCGCGGATATGTCGTCCACGCCTGCGCCTTCCTTCTGGGCCTGCTTCACCTTTGAATTCATGAAGACCGTGCATCTGGTACCCAGATCTATGGGATGCTTTGCAAATAGAGCCTTTTCGGCAAAGTCCTCCACGGACATATTGAGGGATTTTGCAAAGGTCTCAAGGAAGGAACCGCAGCCGGAGGAGCAGGCTTCGTTGAGCTGTACCGAATCCACCGTGCCGTTCTTGATCTTGATGCATTTCATATCCTGGCCGCCGATATCGAGGATGCAGTCCACATCCGGATTGAAAAATGATGCGGCATAATAATGGGCCACCGTCTCGACCTCGCCCTCATCAAGCATCAGGGCGGATTTGATCAACGCTTCCCCGTAGCCTGTGGAGCAGGCTCCCGCAATGGATACGTTTTTGGGCATCAGATCGTAGATTTCTTTAATGGATCTGATGGCGGTCAGAAGCGGTGAGCCGTTATTATTTGAATAAAAGGAATAGAGGAGCTCTCCGTTTTCCGAAATGAGAGCGCATTTTGTGGTGGTGGAGCCTGCATCTATGCCCAGATAGGCCCGTCCCCTGTAGGATGAAAGGGGCTTCTTTTTGACCTTTGCCCTGGCATGGCGTCTGGAAAATTCCCTGTACTGCGTAATGTTTGTAAAAAGGGGCTCCATCCTTGCAACCTCAAATTCCATGTGGATGGGGCCGGAGAGGGTTTCCACCATTGAACAAAGAGACCTCGTATGGAGGTTGTCCCTGTTCATGGCAGAGCCGATGGCAGCAAAAAGATGTGAATTTTCAGGTATGATGGCATGCTCGTCATCAAGCTTCAAAGTCCTGATGAAGGAGGCGCGAAGTTCCGAGAGAAAGTGCAGCGGACCTCCCAGAAATGCCACATGACCCCTGATGGGCTTGCCGCAGGCAAGACCCGATATGGTCTGGTTTACCACAGCCTGAAAGATGGAGGCTGCCAGATCCTCCTTTGTGGCGCCCTCGTTTATGAGGGGCTGGATATCCGATTTTGCAAAGACACCGCATCTTGCGGCTATGGTATAAAGGCTGTTGTAGCTTTTTGCGTATTCGTTAAGGCCCATTGAATCCGTCTGCAGGAGGGAAGCCATCTGGTCGATAAATGATCCCGTACCTCCGGCACAGATGCCGTTCATCCTCTGCTCAACATTTCCATCTTCAAAATAGATGATCTTTGCATCCTCCCCCCCGAGCTCGATGGCCACATCCGTCAGCGGGGCGTAGTATTTGAGCGCCTTTGAGACGGCGATGACCTCCTGGACAAAGGGTACATCTATGGCGTTTGCAAGCGTCAGTCCGCCGGAACCCGTGATCACGGGATCCACATCCACATCACCCGTCACCTGAAAGGCGTCCTCGAGGAGGGCGTGCAGGGTCTCCTTTATGTTTGCAAAGTGGCGTTTGTAATCGGAGAAAACGATATCGCCGTCTTCGTTCAAAAGTGCCACCTTCACAGTTGTTGAACCTATATCAATTCCAAGCATGCAGGACATAATAAAACCTCGTTGAATATAATTGTCATCCGGCTAAGCGGTTCAGGTATTGTCAGGCTCCCGGAGGTCACGATCTTCGGGAGTGAGCAGGGTGTACGCAAGCAGGAGCCGGGCCAATACCTGAATTTTTATTATATCTGATTATATCGCAACATATAGTTCTGATTTACGACAAACGGTATGATACCACAAAAGAAGGGGATATGGTATAGACTTATTTGTTAAAAATCCTTTAAATAAGAAACCGTTCTTTGTCGATTATGGACAAGACCATCATTTTAGGGTATCATTCGTAAATGGTGCAAATAGGAAAGGAGCACATCATATGGGAGACAAACAGATAGTCATAGCGGTATTCATACTGATGTACATCGTTATGATCTTCTTTTCGAAATTCCGGGTATACGCCGCCCTCGGCGCAGCCCTCATCCTTGTGTTGACGGGAGTGATGCCCATAGCATCCGTCCCTTCGGCCATAAACTGGAACGTGCTGATGATGATAGCAGGTACCATGGTGGTGGTCTTTTATTTCATCGAATCCGGCATGCCCTCAAGGATAGCGGACAGCCTCATGGAAAGATCCAAAAACGTAATGTGGCTCATCATCGCCATATCGCTTTTTTCGGGGATCGTTTCGGCCTTCATCGACAATGTTGCAACTGTCCTCATGATAGCACCCGTGGGCCTTGCCATCTGCAAAAAGATAAAGATCGATCCGGTGCCTGTCATCATATCCATAGCGGTCAGCTCAAATCTTCAGGGCGCCGCAACTTTGGTGGGAGATACAACCTCGATCCTCCTTGGCGGCTATGCGGGCATGAACTTCCTTGATTTCTTCTGGATGAACGGAAGGCCCGGAATGTTTTTCACGGTGGAACTCGGAGCCATTGCCACGGTCTTTGTGATGTACATCCTTTTCAGAAAATACAGGGAAAAGGTTGAGGTTACGGAAAAGACACAGGTCAAAGACTTCGTTCCGACCATCATGCTTTTGCTCATAGTGGTACTGCTCATAGCTGTATCCTTCATACCGGACAAGCCTGAGATGATAAACGGCATCATATGTATGAGCATCGCAGTGATCACCCTTTTGCAGGATGTGATCAGGCACAGGGACAGGGAAAAGATAATAAGGGCAATAAAGGATGTGGACTATGCAACATTGCTGCTCCTTGTGGGCATATTTGTGGTTGTTCAGTCCCTTACCGAAACGGGACTTATCGATGACATGGCATCCGGCATAATAAAAGCGGGCAGCGGCAACATCTTTCTTTTGTACACGATCCTTGTGTGGGCATCCGTCCTGATATCTGCCTGTGTGGA
>CAMVDF010000160.1 GCA_947166195.1 uncultured Lachnospiraceae bacterium | reverse complement strand
TGAGCACCTCTATGAGTTTGACATTGTAATCCTCGCATATTGGATCTGCCAGATTCGTAGTCACTATGGTCTTTACCAGGGCCGCATTTTCCGGAAGTTTTCCCATTGCCTTCAGTTCCCTCAGGCGGTATTCCGCTATGAGCATTCCGGACATATTTCCCGTGAATCCCACATATTCCCCGGTCTTTGTATCCTTTGCGTAGATACCCAGCCTGTCTGCATCGGGATCTGTGGCCATCACTATGTCCGCATCCTTTTCCTTTGCAAGCTTCAATGCCAGCTCAAAGGCCTTCGGATCCTCGGGATTGGGATATTCCAGCGTATTGAAATCCGGATCCGGCTTTTCCTGCTCGGGTACAACATAGACGTTTTTGAACCCAAGTTCCTTTAATATCCTCCTGACCGGTACATTTCCTGTGCCGCAGAAGGGTGTATATACGATCTTTATGTCATCGGCTGTCTTTTCTATGATCTCCGGATGTATGATCTGTTTTTTAAGCTCAGCCATGTAGTCATCGTCTATCGCGCTCCCTATGACCTCATAAAGACCTGCTTTCTTTGCATCCTCAAGGCTCATTGTCTTTGCATCGGAAAACTTCTTTACAGCCCTCACCTCTGCAATGACATCCGTATCCTTCGGAGACGTCATCTGGGCTCCGTCCTCCCAGTATGCCTTGTATCCGTTGTATTCGGGCGGATTGTGGCTTGCGGTTATCATGATGCCCGCAGTGCAGTGAAGCTTTCTGACCGCATACGAAAGCTCCGGAGTGGGGCGGAGCGCGTCAAAGACATAGGCCTTGATCCCGTTTGCCGCAAGGCAGAGCGCCGCAACATCGGCAAACTCGGGAGATTTTCTCCTGCAGTCATATGCTATGGCAACCCCCCTGTCTGCAGTCCCCATCTTTTTGATATAGTTTGCCAGTCCCTGGGTTGCCTTTCTGACAGTGTATATGTTCATCCTGTTGAGACCGGCTCCGATGACGCCTCTTAATCCTCCGGTTCCAAACTCCAGTTCCTTGTAGAATCTGTCCTCTATCTCAGCCTGATCCCCTTCTATACTCTTTAATTCCTTCCGGGTCTCCTCATCAAAAAATTCATCCTCTGTCCAACTTTTGTAAGCTTCCATGAAATCCATAAAGATCCCTCCTTTGTGTATGATAAAAACACTACCGCCATTGTAGCATAAATGACCCTATTTTTCCACGCCGTATCTGGCTTTGATGCCTTTTTCATACGGGTGTCTCAAAGCCCTGTATTCCGTGATATAGTCTCCTGTCTCCAAAAGCTCTCCGGGAACGCTCCTTCCGGTCATTATGACCTCCGTATCCACGGGAAGGCTGCTTACGAAATCCTTTACCATCGTGACATCAAGGATCCCGTACTCCACCGCAGTCAGTATCTCGTCCAGAACAACAAGCCTCTTTATATCCGCATTTTCAACGGCACTGCAGGGTTTCTCCAGGATTTCCTTCACCCTTTGCAAAAGTTCCATGCTCTGGATTGCCGTCTCTTCTTTTTCTTTTTCCGACATGTTCCTGAAAAAACCAAAGAGATCCCTGGTATGGAGGATCACCGCATTTTCCGTCTCTTCAAGAAACCTCATCTCTCCGGAGCCTGCATCCTTCAAAAACTGCGCCACTGTCACGGGTATCCCGTAGTGCAGCGCCCGGATGCACATACCGGCAGCAGACGAGGTTTTTCCTTTTCCTTTCCCGAAGTAAATATGTACCATGCTTCCTCTTTTTTTTGCGGCCAACTATCGATATCAGATCTGTGCAGGTTATTGCACCATCGGTGCGGGACTCACCTTCAGCGTATAGTTGCTGTGATCGAGAGAGAAGTTGGGATTATAATAAGGATCGCCTGCCGCAAGCACATCCTTCCACTTTTCCCTGAAAAGTTCAGCCTCTCTGTCGTACCTTTCAGCCTTTTCCCTTTCGGCATCCTCTACATCGCTTCCCCTTGAGGCCGATTCATAGTGAAAAAGTTCCGCAAACGGTGTGAATACATTGAGCAGTCCCTTTTCGCGAAGTCTTAAACAAAAGTCCACATCATTCAAGGCCACCGCAAACTCCTCGTCAAAACCTCCGGCTCCTTTGAAATCCTCCTTTGAAACCATCAGACATGCTCCGGTGACCGCGCTGACATCCTGCGCATAGCAGAGCCTGCCCATATATCCCAGATTTTCC
Organism: uncultured Lachnospiraceae bacterium; assembly: GCA_947166195.1. Classification (GTDB taxonomy): domain Bacteria; phylum Bacillota; class Clostridia; order Lachnospirales; family Lachnospiraceae; genus NK4A144. Next base: position 3,362 of record CAMVDF010000160.1, on the reverse strand, counting down.
TTTGACAGTCTGTAGTGAGTATGACCCGCGGTCCTGTGTGCACCCAGACCGATCACTATCCCTGCATGCTGTACGGTATAGTCACCGTAAAAAAGCTTGCATCCGACGGCACCCACATCTTTCCTCTGGGCATACATCAAAAGTTCCTCTATCCAGTTTCTGGTGATCACCTGCGTGTCATTGTTAAGCAGTATCAGATATTCTCCGTTTGCAACCTCAGCCCCGGCATTTACAAGCTTTGAAAAATTAAAACTGTCCCGCATGCCGCAGTCTGCGATGGTGACATTTTCCCTTTCATTTATCTGTGCATAATAAGACCGTATCTCTTCCGAGGTGCTGTTATTCTCAACCACAACTATCTCATAATTATCATAGCTCGTCCTTTCAACGATCGACGATATGCATCTTTCAAGATCCTCCCTGTGCTCATGGTTCGGGATTATTATGGACACGAGCGGCTTTGCCTCAAGCGCATACCTGATCCTGAATATGGTTGCAAAAGCCCGCGTGCTTTCGATCTCAAAATCCTCAAATCCAAGGGATCGGAGATATGAAGAGACTGCCCTTTTTGCGGCATCAATGGCATAAGCCTTTGCATTTATGTCCGCAGCGGTGGAGCCTGCATGGGATCTCCAGTAGTAAAGGATCTTCGGAACATGACAGACACCGTCACCGTGGGAAACCGCCTCTCCGGTAAGCCTCAATATCAGATCATGATCCTGGGAACCGTCACACTCACTCCGGAATCTTCCGACGACATCCACAAGTTCCTTCCTGAAGGCACTGAAGTGACATATATAGTTATTTGCTCTGAGATTGTCCGGTGCAAAATCCGGCTTGAAGTGAAGAGTGATCATGTTGTCTATGCTGCTGCCCCTGAAGGTTGCCTCATCCGAATAGATATACCAGGCATCCTTTTTTTCAAGCAGGCACATAAACTCATACAGCGCCATAGGGTGCAGTATGTCATCATGATCCATGAGAGCATAGAAATCCCCGTCGGCAAGCTCAAAGCAGGCATTCGTATTTTTTGATATACCCTCGTTTTTTTCCAGTTTTTTGTAACGTATCCTGCCCCTGCCGTCCTTTTCCATATATTCCCTTACGATGCTTCCGACCCCGGCATGTTCCTCATCCGAGCCGTCCGCAAGGCAGAGCTGCCATCCCTCATACACCTGGTCCGTTACGGACTCTATGAACTGACGAAGGAATGTCTCGTCCGTATTATAGAGAGGCACCAGGATAGAAAAGATATGACCCTTTGAAAACTTTCTTTTCTTTGCCTGCTCCAGTTCCTCCCCTGTCGGAAAACTCAGGCTCCCGTGAAGTTTGCAGGCAGATCTTTCTATCTTTTTTGACTTCAGTTTTCTGATGATCTCCTTCACACTCCCGTATCTTTTCACCCTGATAACGGTGTGCTTGAACTTCGCCCATATGTTTCTTAAAGGCTTTGATGCCCTGAAAAGAAAACTGTTTTTCAAAAGATCCGTCTTTCTTTTCAGTTCAGCATGCTCAGCTTCAAGATCTGCCAGTTCCTCGATTAGCTTTTCATTTTTCTTCAGTTCTTTTTCATAGAGTTCCCTGTAATACTCCGGGCTCTTTTCCCTATCAGTTTCTCTGCTCACAGGCATATATCCTTCCTCTTTTGTCCTTCAATACGGGCGTCACATCCATATGTCCCGAAAAGCCTTCCAGTTCCAGCACTTTTCTTGATACTCTCGTATAAAAACCGCTCATACATGCATCTTTCTTTCGTTTGAAGACCTTTTCCACATCCTTCCTGAAAGTTCTTGCAGCACCAAAAACCACGTATCTGTCTCCGCTGCTGACAAGTATCGCAGGACTGTAGTCACTGACTTTTTTTCTCCTGAAAAATATCCATCCCGAAGCCTCAAAAAAATCCTCGTTCAGGTATGCATCGCTGAGCCTGTAGGCAGTAATGTCCGAATTGCAGACCAGTCCCTTTTTCACACGGATGATACTGCCCTCCAGTCTTTCCGGTTCTATCTCGATCCCGCTTTCCTCCCAGTCCTGATCCACATCTATGGACATATCGGCCCTTTTGTCTGTCAGGTTGGGATTTAAGAACGGATCCTTTTTTGATATGAAATCCCTGTGCCTTCCCGCAAAATACTCCCTGTAGCTCTTCAGCTTTTCATATGCACTTCTGTCATGTGTATCCTTTTTTCTGGTGGCGGATTCATAATGATACAGATACATGCCGTTGATGCATATATTGATGAACCCCCTGTTCATCAGTCTGATGCAAAGATCCACGTCATTGTAGGCCAGAGGCAGGTTCTCATCAAATCCCCTGACCCTGTCAAACAGTGTTTTTCTGATACACAGGCAGGCTCCGGTAACAGCGGTCACGTTCACGGTCTTCCTGTTGAATCCAAAATAATGCTCCTCCTCGTCGGGCAGGCCGCAAAGCATATGCGAAGGTCCGCTTTTTTGCAGACAGATGCCGCAATGCTGTATATTCCTGCTCTCAGGATACAAAAGTTTCATGCCCACAGCACCGGCGTGATCCTTTTTTGCCTGTCCCAGAAGTCTTTGTATGAAATGCTTTGATACCCTTGGTATCTCCACATCATCATTCAGGAAAATGAGAAATGCTCCTTTCGCCATCCCCGCACCCAGATTGCAGAGAGCGGAAAAATTGAACTCACATCACTTCTGGATATCCTCTATCCTGTTTTCCTTTTGAAGTTTTCTGTACAGTTTCCTGTTTTCCGGACTGCTGCCGTTATCTACCGCAATGATCTCCGTACCTTTTGGAGGATCTGAAGCAAGGATAGAATCCACGCATCTTTGAAGCATCTCCGGGTGATCCTTTGAAAGGATGATGATGGAGACCGTATCTTCCGCCTCCGGCACCTCCCCGCCGCATGCTGCATCGTATCCGGCGGAGGGTCTTTCCTTTACAAAATGACAGAGGACCTCAGGAATATGCAGGATCTTTTCAGGTCTGATATGTCTGATGAAATCCTCTCCGTATTCATCCAGTATCTCCTTTCTGACAGCGGTCAGACCCGGGATATACCGGTAGCTTTCAAAGGTCTCGGGACTGTACTCCGGTCTGAAAAACGGATCTGTCCTGATTCCGTTTTTTACCACATCGTCATCACAGTATATCAGGTCAAAGTCCCCCTCTTCGGCGTGAAAGGCAAATCTGTTGAGAGCATCGGGATCACCTACCGTACCTGATGGTCTCATCATCTCAAAGCGTGTCAGAAAATCCTTTACGGCAGGTCTGTCCTCCTTTTCGCCTCTCCATTCCTCACTGTGTGCGATCCAGTATTCATACGGTCTTTCGGCCTTTTGTATCTGTGTGAAAAATCGCTTTCCTCTCTTCATCT
>CAMVDF010000159.1 GCA_947166195.1 uncultured Lachnospiraceae bacterium | reverse complement strand
GATCATCCGTTTTTTGTTGCAACCCAGGCGCACCCCGAATTCAGGTCGAGACCCGATATGCCTCATCCGCTGTTTTCAGGTCTGATCAAAGCAGCGTTAAAAAAAGAAGAAAGGTAGAAACAGGTAACAGGATGAAAACTTTATACGAACCTTGTTTTGAACATGATAACTGCGGCGTGGGAGCCATCATAAACATATATGGAAAAAAGAGCCATTCCGTGGTAAGCGACGCTCTGTCAATAGTTGAAAATCTCGAGCACCGGGCGGGAAAGGATGCAAAGGGCGAGACCGGTGACGGTGTCGGTATCATGACACAGATACCCCATACCTTCCTCAAAAAAGCCTGCGAAAAGACCGGGATAAAGCTTGGCAAGGACAGATCCTACGGTGCGGGAATGTTCTTTTTCCCGCAGGGGGAGCTTCAAAGGATGCAGGCCATGAAGATGTTTGAGATCATCGTCAAAAAGGAAGGCCTGAAGTTCCTCGGCTGGAGGAGCGTTCCCACAGACCGGAAGGTGCTGGGAAAACGTGCTCTCGATTCCTGTCCCGTAATCATGCAGTGTTTTATCGAAAGACCTGAAGGTCTTGAAAAGGATATAGATTTTGACAGAAAGCTCTATGTGGCAAGGCGCGTGTTTGAGCATTCAAACGAGGATACCTATGTGGCTTCATTATCCTGCAGGACCATTGTTTACAAGGGAATGTTCCTGGTGGGACAGCTTCGTACCTTTTTTGAGGATCTGCGCGATCCCGGCTTTGAGTCTGCCATAGCCATGGTACATTCAAGGTTTTCCACCAATACGGTTCCAAGCTGGCTGCGTGCCCATCCCAACAGATTCATCGTGCATAACGGAGAGATCAATACCATCCGCGGAAACAGGGACAAGATGCTTGCAAGGGAAGAGACCATCAGCACGGGTAATTTTTCCGAAGAGGAGCTGACAAAGGTGTTTCCCGTCATATCCGCGGAAGGTTCTGATTCCGCAATGCTTGACAATACCCTGGAGTTTCTCATCATGGGCGGGATGGATCCGGCTCTTGCAGCCATGATCCTGGTACCCGAGCCATGGGAGAACAATGACACTCTTTCCGTTGAAGAAAGAGATTTTTATCAATACTATGCAACCATGATGGAGCCCTGGGACGGCCCCGCGTCCATCATGCTTTCAGACGGTGATGTGATGGCTGCCATCCTTGACCGTAACGGACTCCGTCCTTCAAGATATTACATCCTCGATGACGGCAGGCTGATATTGTCATCCGAGGTCGGCGTCCTTTCCGTTGATGAATCAAAGATCAGGGAAAAGGGGTGTCTTTATCCAGGCAAGATGATAATGGCTGACACCAGGACGGGAAAGATATACAGCGACCGCGAGATCAAGGACAGGTATTCGGTGAAAGAGCCCTACGGTGAATGGCTTGACTCAAACCTGGTGAAGCTTTCCGATATCAGGATCCCCAACGAGCCGGTCGCTGCCTATGATGAGGTGATGCTTGCAAAGCTTCACAGATCCTTTGGCTATTCCTATGAGGAATGCCGCGAAAGGATACGTACCATGGCACTTACGGGAAGCGAGGAGATAGGATCCATGGGTGTGGACACGCCGCTTGCCGTTCTTTCGGGGAAATACCGGCCCCTCTTTGATTATTTCAAACAGCTTTTTGCCCAGGTCACAAACCCTCCCATCGATGCGGTGAGGGAAAGGATAGTCACTGCCACCTGTGTTTATGCGGGCAGGAACGGGGACCTGCTTTCGGAGGATCCGTCAAACTGCAATGTATTAAAGATCAACAACCCCATCCTCTCAGATCTGGATCTTTTGAAGATATCCCATCTGAACAAAAAGGGACTGAACGCAGCAAAGGTATCCACGCTTTATTACAAGGGAATGCCCCTTGACCGGGCCATGGACAATCTTTTTGTCGAGGTTGACAGGGCCTACAGGAACGGGGCAAACATCCTCATCCTGTCAGACAGGGGAGTGGATGAAAATCATCTGGCGGTGCCGTCCCTGCTTTGTGTTTCAGCGGTGCACAACTATCTGGTCAGGACGAAAAAATGCATGGCCATGTCTCTTATTATGGAAACGGGAGAACCGAGGGATGTGCATCATTTTGCAACCCTTCTGGGCTTTGGAGCCTGTGCGGTTAATCCCTATCTTGCCCATGCGACAATAAAGCAGCTGATAGATGAGGGCATACTTGAAAAGGACTACTATGCGGCAGTCTCTGATTATGACAGGGCGGTGCTTGACGGGATCGTACGTATCGCATCAAAGATGGGTATATCCACCATCCAGTCCTATCAGGGCAGCAGGATATTTGAGGCTCTGGGAATATCGCAGTCGGTGATCGACAGATATTTCACCGGCACTGTTTCAAGGATCGGGGGCATAGATCTGGCTGACATCGCGCATGCCACGGATGCCCAGCATTCAAGGGCTTTTGATCCGCTGGGTCTTGAAACGGACCTGTCCCTTGATTCCACGGGCTTTCACAAGATGAGGGCACAGGGCGAAAAGCACAGATACAACCCGCAGACCATACACATGCTACAGCTTTCGACCTCCACCGGAGACTATGAAAAATTCAAACAGTATACCGCCATGGTTGACCGTGAGGAGACAGGTTACCTTCGGAGCATCTTTGGTTTTAATTATGCAAAAAAGCCTCTTGATATCGATGAGGTTGAAAGTGCCAAAGATATAGTAAAAAGGTTCAAGACGGGAGCCATGTCCTACGGCTCCATCTCCGAGGAAGCCCATACGGCTCTGGCTGTTGCAATGAACAGACTTCACGGAAAATCAAACAGCGGCGAGGGCGGCGAGAGCGATGAGAGACTTGAAAGCGCAGGGACAAAGGATGACAGAAGCTCTGCCATCAAACAGGTGGCTTCCGGGCGTTTCGGAGTGACATCCAGATATCTTCAGAGTGCGCGTGAGATCCAGATCAAGATGGCCCAGGGTGCAAAGCCCGGCGAGGGCGGTCATCTGCCGGGCAAAAAGGTTTACCCCTGGATCGCAAAGACCAGGCATTCGACTCCGGGTGTGAGCCTCATTTCACCGCCGCCTCATCATGACATCTATTCAATAGAGGATCTGGCACAGCTGATCTATGACTTAAAGTGTGCTAATAAGGACGCCCGCATCTCGGTCAAGCTGGTTTCCGAGGCGGGTGTGGGAACCATAGCTGCGGGAGTTGCAAAGGCGGGAGCCGGAGTCATACTGATATCGGGCTATGACGGCGGAACGGGAGCAGCCCCCATCAGCTCCATCCACAATGCGGGACTTCCCTGGGAGCTGGGACTTGCCGAGACCCATCAGACTCTCACCATGAACGGACTTCGTGACATGGTGGTCCTGGAGACTGACGGAAAGCTGATGAGCGGCAGGGATGTTGCCATAGCAGCGATCCTCGGTGCGGAGGAATTCGGCTTTGCAACGGCTCCTCTTGTGACCCTTGGCTGTGTGATGATGAGGGTGTGCAATCTGGATACCTGTCCCATGGGTATAGCGACCCAGAATCCGGAACTTAGGAAAAAGTTTACAGGCAAGCCGGAATATGTGGAAAACTTCATGCTCTTCATTGCCGAAGAACTCCGGGAATACATGGCAAAGCTGGGTGTCAGAAGTGTTGACGAGCTGGTGGGAAGATATGATCTTTTGAAGAAAAAGGATGAGCTTTCCGGAGCAGCTTCAAAGATAGATCTGACGGGGATCCTGGGTGAGAGCATTCCGATAGGTAATGCCTATGACAAAAAGGAGGCCTATGATTTCAGCCTTGACACCAGGGCGGATTCAAAGCTCATGTCAGGAAGGAGCGGGATCAGAAAGGCCATTGAGTCGGGAACCGGGGCGGCCGTAAGGTGCGATGTGAAAAATACGGACAGGGCTTTCGGCACGATGATAGGCGCTTTTATTACAAAAAACCACCACGAGGGGCTTGAAAAGGACAGCATCACCATCGAATGCAGCGGTAACGGAGGACAGAGTTTCGGAGCCTTCATTCCGCAGGGTGAGACCATAAAGCTTGAGGGAGATGCAAATGATTACTTCGGAAAGGGGCTGTCGGGCGGTACCCTTGTGGTCAGGGCGCCAAAGGATGCGGGGTATGATGCCGAGAACAATATCATCATCGGCAATGTGGCGCTCTATGGTGCGACCGCCGGTGAGGCCTATATCGCGGGCATGGCGGGAGAGAGATTCTGCGTCAGAAATTCCGGTGCGAAAAGCGTGGTCGAGGGAGTGGGCGAGCACGGACTTGAATATATGACGGGCGGTGTCTGCGTGATCCTCGGATCCGTCGGAAAAAATTTTGCCGCGGGAATGAGCGGAGGCGTCGCCTATGTACTTGACGAAAACAGCACCCTCTACAGAAACCTCAACAGGGAGCTGGTGCTGATGGAAAACGTGGAGGAGGATGACAAAAGTATAATAAAAACGATGCTGAAGTCACATCTTGAACATACGGGTTCCGTCAAGGCAAAGCTGATACTCGACCATTTTGACGAGAGCGTAAAAAAGTTCAAAAAGATAATACCGGAAGAGTATAAACGAGTGATGGAAAAGTCCGGTGCAAAGGAGGAAAAGTGAGATGGGAAAGCCTACCGGTTTCATGGAATATGACAGGCACGAAACGGATCTGATACAGCCTTCCGAAAGAATAAAAAATTTTGATGAATTTCACAGATCACTTCCGGTATCCGAAAGACAAAAGCAGGCGGCAAGATGCATGTCCTGCGGAGTGCCCTTTTGTCAGGCGGGAGTGATGATATCGGGGATGGCATCGGGATGTCCTTTGCACAATCTGGTGCCTGAAACAAATGAGCTTGTGTATCACGGAAATTTCAAAGAGGCTTACCGCAGGCTTTCAAAGACCCACAGTTTTCCGGAGTTTACGGGCAGGGTCTGCCCGGCACTCTGTGAAGCTGCCTGTACCTGCGGACACATTGCCGAAGCCGTGACCACAAAGGATAATGAAAAGGATATCATAGAATATGCTTTTGAACATGGTCTTGTGGATGAGGGAGAGCCAAAGGTACGGACAGAAAAAAAGGTGGCTGTTGTGGGAAGCGGACCTTCCGGACTTGCCTGCGCACAGCTTTTGAACAGGAGAGGACACAGCGTCACCGTTTTTGAAAGATCGGACAGGCCCGGGGGACTTTTGCGCTACGGTATCCCAAACATGAAGCTTGACAAAAGAGTGGTGGACCGTCGTATCGATATCATGAAAAAAAGCGGCATCGAATTTAAGTGTAATATAAACGTCGGTGCTGACATATCCGCAAAGGAACTTGAAGATGCTTTTGACAGGGTGATCCTTTGCTGCGGAGCCTCAAAGCCCCGTGATATCAATGCTCCCGGAAGGGATGCGGATGGTATAATGTTTGCGGTGCCCTTCCTGAAGGAAGTGAGCAAAAAGATAATGGATCTTGATTATGACTATGCAAAGGTAAAGTCCTCAAAGGATTTTTCCTTTGGAAGTCTTTCGGGAAAAAGGGTTGTGGTCATCGGCGGAGGAGATACGGGAAATGACTGCGTTGGAACTGCCATCAGGCTCGGTGCC